>PWOG01000318.1 GCA_003557565.1 Desulfobulbaceae bacterium | reverse complement strand
GTTGTAAACGTTCAGGAGTGCGCCAAAATGCGGGCAAGCAGCCAAGCGCCGCGTATCCCGCGTACGTTAGCTTGGCTGCTTGCCCGAAGGTGGGGTGCGGCTGTTCGATTACGGAAATTTGACATAAGGTGTGAGCCAATGCAGCGACTGCTGATCATCCTGGGCTTGACCACCCTGCTGGCAGGATTGCTCTGGCCCTGGCTGGGCAAACTGCCCCTGGGGCGTCTGCCCGGTGACATCATCATCCAACGGGAAAATTTTCGTCTCTACTTTCCCCTGACCACGGGGGTGGTACTCTCTCTGGTATTGACCCTGCTGTTGTGGATTTTCAGGAAATAAGCCGAGTAATAAAACGTTAAAGTTATAAAAAGGTACGGTTCACGTTGAAGGACACCGGACACCGCAACTTCCGGGGCGGCCCAAACCGGGGGGGTACATCAGTACCTGATAATAAAATCATCATACTCGCCGGTGGGCTCCTGCCATTGGACGTCAATACACTCGACCCGGGAGGCCGGCGGACCTTCCTGGAGCTGCCGCAGGGCCTTTTCAATGTCCGCCCTGGGCCCCTCCAGCAGAGCCTCCACCCGTCCCCGGGAGATATTGCGAACCCAACCGCTAAGACCGAACTTCTGTGCGGTTTCTGCGGTAAAAGCCCGAAAAAAAACGCCCTGCACACGACCGCTAATCAGCAAGTGCGCACTTGCCTCGTTCATAAACAAGCCCTCCTGGCTAATAAGGACGATCCGTATTTACGCCGGCACCGGCGGCCGCTGCTGTATTCATACGCCGCTCCAGCTCCTCAAGCAACTGCGGCAAAGGTCCGGCGGTATCAATAACCGTCAACCGCGAAGCGGGCAGCTCGACGGGAGGCTGAAATTTATCCCGTTGGCGCAGATAGATCTCCCAGCGACCGTCCGAAACGGCCTCGGGATCGCGGGAGCGCCGGGCCAGGCGTTGCCGTTTGACCTCGTCGCTGCAATGACAATGAACAAAGTGAAATTCTACCCCCAGGCTGCGGGCCAGGTCAACAATTCGCTCCCGCTCGGCTCGCTCGGTGTAGGAAGCATCCAGAACCACCCCCCTGCCCTGCCGTAAATCCGTTTCCGCCCGCCGCCGCAGCTGTTCGTAGGTCCGGGCCGTGAACTCGGGGGTGTAAATTCCCCGCCCATGCGCATCCGGGCTCTTGCTGGTGGCATCCAGACCGGCCAGTTCCTTGCGCACCACATCGGAATTATAGTAGCTCAAAGCGTGGCGGCTGGCCCAGGCCTGGGCCAGGGTGCTCTTGCCGGTGGCAATCAGCCCGAAGAAAATATACAAAACGGCGCCAGGGGCCGATTCAACCGGAGAGGAGTTATCAGAATTCATGGACATGGCAAACGCTCACTGGTCGACATAACGCTGAGCCAGGGCAAAATAACGCCCGGCCTGCTCCAGGGCCTTTTCCCTGCTGGCCTCGTCAATTTCCGGCTCGCCGGCGGTGAAAAGGTTGATCTTGCCGCGGACGTAAGCTCGATAACAGCAATAAAAAGGCAGCATGGTCAACACCTCGGGATCGTCGGCCCGGCTGGCATAGCGCTCCACGAAATGCCGCGACAGCCCGGAAAGTCCACGGAAATCCAAATCCATCACGAGAAAGGCGATATCCTCGGCGACATCGGCGCAACGGAAGCGTCGGTTAAACTCGATGCAATCAAAAATGTACACCTGGTCACCGGCAAAACAGATATTGGCGGCATGGAGATCACCGTGGCCCTCGCGTATCCTACCCGCCTCCTGCCGGGCCAAAAACAGTTCCCGCCGGTCGAGAAAATTACGGGAGTAATCCCGGATCCGCTCAAATACATCCCGGGCCAGGGCGGGAGTGCCGACAAACTCGGCGGTCTGCTCGAAGTTTTCTTCAATGTTGTAGCGAACCGCTTCGGCCCCGCCCAGATCCCGCACCTCGGGGCCGTCGTCGGCCTGGCGGTAAAAAGGAACCAGCCGGTCGACGATCTGGTTCAAATGGGCAGCGGTCAACTCACTGCGCTCAATGATAGCGGGCATCATCCCCTCCTGGGGCATCCGGATCATCTTCACCAGATATTCCACCGCTTCACCACCGCCTTCCAGGCACAAGGTGCGGTCTTCAGCCCGATTAAGGCTTACCACCTCAAGGTAAATCTCCGGGCAGAGCCGGCGGTTCAAACGCAACTCTTCATCGCAGTAATATCGCCGCCGGGAAAGATCGGTAAAGTCCAGAAAACCGAAATCAACCGGCTTTTTCATCTTATAAACAAAATCGCCGGCCAGCAGGACATAGGAAATATGAGTCTGGACCAGTTCAACCTGCGTCACCGCATGGGGATAAACTTCCGGTTCCAGCAAAAATCGGACGCATTCGGGTAAATCACCCGGATCACTCATATTCGCCTCCCGCGGCAGTCAAACAAAAAAATAATGACAGAGCCAAAAAGCCACACCTAAAAAACAACCGCTCAACTGCGCATCACGGTCTCAACCTCGGCCGATTCAACGACGATGGTCACAGACAAGGCAGGAACCTGGCCCTGGGACAGAAATCAACTGATAAAAATCAGCGCACCTTATTAAAGCCTATCACAGGGGAGAGGAAACAAACAAGAGAGCAACAGCGGCAAGAGCACTACAATGCCGCAGATTTTCGCGATCAGGCGCGGCGATATCGCGTGAACTATAATCGCCGCGCCTGATCGCAGAAAGATGCGGTACCGCGGCCGGTTATCAGTCTTCCGACCAGTCGGGACGCAAACTCAACTCCGTCAAATGGCGGCGGGACACCGGCGCCGGGGCGTCGGTGAGGGGGCAGGTAGCCTTTTGGGTCTTGGGAAAGGCGATGACATCACGAATGCTGTCGCGGCCGGCGATGATCATCATCAGCCGATCCAGACCGAAGGCCAGGCCGCCGTGGGGCGGGGCCCCCAACTCCAGGGCCCGGACCAGAAAGTCGAATTTGTCGCTGATCTCTTCGGCGGAGATGCCCAAAGCGGTAAAGACCTTTTCCTGCAGGTCCTTGCGATGAATACGAATGGAGCCGCCGCCAATCTCGTGGCCGTTGAGCACCAGGTCATAAGCGCGGCTCCGCACCTTGCCGGGTTCGCTCTCCAGCAGTTCCAGATCGTCCTCGTGGGGGGCGGTAAAAGGATGATGAACCGCGACATGACGCTTGGCCTCGTGATCGTACTCAAGCAGTGGGAAATCGGTAACCCAGACAAAGGAAAAATCGTCACCGGCCACCAGCTTAAGCCGCCGGGCCAGCTCCAGCCGCAGCTCGGCCAGGGCGCCATGGACGACGGCGGGCTGATCGGCGACGAAAAAAAGCAGGTCATCGGGCTGGGCGTCCAGGGCCGTCATCATCTCCCGGCGCTCCTGCTCGGAGAAGAATTTGGCGATGGGGGACTGCCACTCGCCGCCTTCTTTGATCTTGACCCAGGCCAGCCCCTTGGCGCCGAACTGGGCGACATAAGCGGTAAGGTCATCGAGATCCTTGCGGGAAAAGCCGGCACAGCCCTTGGCGTTGATACTTTTGATCATTCCGCCCTTCTCCGCCACCTCGCGAAAAACCTTGAGGTCGCAGTTCTTTACCACCCCGGTGAGCTCCACCAGTTCAAAGCCGAACCGGGTATCGGGCCGGTCGGTGCCAAAACGATCCATGGCTTCGGCATAGGTCATCCGTGGAAAAGGGGGGGCAAGCTCCAGCCCCAGGGTGGCGGCAAACAGGGTCTTCATCATCCCCTCGGCCACCGCCATGACCTCCTCCTCGCCGACAAAGGACAGCTCCATGTCAATCTGGGTGAACTCGGGCTGGCGATCGGCTCGCAGATCCTCGTCGCGAAAGCAGCGCACGATCTGGTAGTAGCGATCCATCCCCGCCACCATCAACAACTGTTTGAACAGCTGGGGCGACTGGGGCAGGGCAAAAAAACGGCCCGGATTGACCCGGCTGGGCACCAGGTAATCACGGGCGCCTTCCGGGGTGGAACGGGTCAGCACCGGGGTTTCGATTTCCAGAAAATCCTCGCCGTTGAGATAACTGCGAATGGCCTGACAGGCCCGATGACGCATGATCAGGTTGTTGGCCATGGCTGGCCGACGCAGATCGAGATAGCGGTATTTCAGACGCAGATTATCGGATACATCCACATCTTCATCCAAAGGAAAAGGCGGGGTCAGGCTCTGGTTGAGGATCTTCAGTTCGTCAATCATCACCTCGATATCGCCGGTTAACAGCTTGGGATTGGCCATCCCCTCGGGCCGGGCCTGAACTCGCCCCCTGACCGCCAGCACCCACTCGCTGCGCAGATCATGGGCCTTGGCATGGACCTCGGGGTTGATCTCGGGGTTGAAAACCACCTGGGTAATACCCCGGCGATCCCGCAGGTCGATGAAGATAACCCCGCCATGGTCACGGCGCCGCAGCACCCAGCCCATGAGGATAACTTCCTCGCCGATGTTGCTCCGGTTCAAAACATTACAATGATGACTGCGTCGCAGGTTGCCCATGGTTTCCATGGTTGCTCCTTAGTTTTGATGGTCTCGCAAAAAATCGCCAAAGGTGTTGGCCGGTAATGCGAAAACAAACAGTTAAAATAGTTAAAATGCGTGCCCGGTCGGCGCCTGGCATTTAGCAGCGCCGACAAATTTGCAATTTGATAAACTTTCCGGTCGCAGCTTCAGGTGCCGGCCCCATCGGCCCCGCCCACCGTCTGCAGCAAATCCCCCAACTGGTCGTTCAGCGCCACCCGGTGCTCCTCCCCGGTGGTGAGGTTGCGCAACACCGCCTGCCCCGCGGCCAGTTCTTCGTCGCCAATGATCAGGACAAAACGGGAATTCAAACGGTCGGCCTGTTTCATCTGACTTTTCAAGCCCCGGCCCTGGACATCCATCAGGGCGCTCAGGCCCGCCAGGCGGCACTGCTGCAACAGGGTAAAGCCGTAATCGGCGGCGGGCTCACCCAGGCAGGCCAGGAACAGATCGGGACCCGGCAGGGGGGTGCCGTTTTGCTCCTGGAGCAATAAAACCAGGCGCTCAATGCCCATGGCAAAACCGATTCCGGGCAGATCCGGGCCGCCAAGCTGGCGCACCAAACCGTCATAGCGGCCGCCGGCTCCCACCGCACTCTGGGCGCCCAGGGCATCGGTGAGCAGCTCGAAGGTGGTGCGGGTGTAGTAATCCAGCCCGCGAACCATGAAGGGATTGAGACTGTAGGGAACCTCCAGGGCTTCCAAATCGCGTCGCACCAGGGTCAGATGATCCTCGCATGGCCGGCAAAGGGAATCCAGGATAGCCGGAGCCTCGGCGTTGAGCTGACGACAGTTGGCGCTCTTGCAGTCCAGCACCCGCAGGGGGTTGCTCTCCACCCGGCGCTGGCAGTCCTGGCACAGCTGCTCCCTATGCCGGTTCAAAAAAGCCACCAGCTTCTGCCGGTGGCCGGGCCGGCACTCGGGACAGCCCAGGGAGTTGAGCTGCAACTCGGCCTTGAGGCCCAGCTCCACCAGGAGCTGGTGGGCCATGGCAATCACTTCGGCATCCAGTCGCGGACTGTCGGCCCCCAAGGCTTCGACACTCACCTGATGAAATTGCCGCAACCGCCCCTTCTGGGGCCGCTCATGGCGAAACATCGGCCCCACCGTAAACAGCCGGTTGATGGGCCGACGAAGGTGCATGGCATGTTCGATAAAGGCCCGGAGCACAGTGGCCGTGCCTTCCGGTCGCATAGTCAGGGATTCGCCATTGCGATCGGTGAAGGTATACATCTCCTTTTCGACGATATCCGTGGCCTCGCCGATGGAGCGAGCAAACAGCGCGGTTTTTTCCAGAATCGGCACCTTGATCTCTTCAAAACCAAAACGCCGGAAAACTTCCCGGGCAGTACTCTCCACCTGCTGCCAAAGCACGGCCTCATCGGGAAGAATGTCCTTGAAGCCTTTAAGGGCCTGCATAGAGTTGTTATTCCTGTGTAATTTTTTATTGATGGGCTACAGCGCCAGCAATGAAACGTCGCCGCCAAAAACATGGACTTGTAGCGCAAGCCGGGGGAAAAGTCAAGAAATGTCGCCGGGGCACAACGTTACGCTCAAACCGATAAAACCGGTCACAGCTGCTCATGTACGGTCTTGATGCACTGGTCCATGATCACCTCCAGACCGGCAGCTTCCGCCGCCCTGGCCGCCTCCCGGTTTATCACCCCCTCCTGCATCCAAACGCAACCGGCGCCCAGGGCAATGGCATCCCTTACCACCGGTTCAACCTGCTCCGAACGACGAAAAATGTTCACGATGTCAATCCGTTCCGACACCGCCTCGCTGGCGGCGGCCAGATCGGGATAACAGGGCTGGTCGAGGAGCCGCTGGTGGCCGGGATTGACAGGAATAACCCGGTAGCCACGGGCCAGGAGATAGCGAGCCACCTGGTTACTGGGCCGTCCTTCCTTGGGGGAAAGCCCGACCACGGCGATAACCCTGGCGGCAGTTAAAATCCGTCGATGTTTACGCAGATCAAACATAAACCCTGACCTCCTGTTTAAAACTCCAGATCGTCAAAACCAGGCTGGAAATAAGGAGTTGTTCCAGCGGCAATGGAGGTACAGCTCACGGCACGACCATGATCGGCCGGGGTATTTCAAATTTAACGGGTAATTGTCGTATTTACCATGCCGGTAGCGATTGCGCTTGCCACGGCTTTTTTGTAATGCTTATATTAAGCGGCTCAGACAAACGGGTAACATCACTGACAGGGCAGACTTGATAACTTGATGGATTCGCGTTAACGTCAGCTTAATCAGCATGATCAACGCTAAACCAGGCCCGATAAGAACACAAGCCTGAATATATGTGCCTTGAGGCAGGCGCCAAAGGCACCCATAAAACGGGGTAAGCGGAATGTGTCAAATGAGTGTAGTGCACAAACAGCAGGACCAGGAAGAAGTGGTGGCAGAAAACGCCTCCCTGCTGGAGGTCGAAGGCAACGGGGTAAAGATCAGCACCTTGTTCGAGGAGACCAGGCAGATCGATGGGGTGGAGGTAAGCAGCATCGACTTTCTGGCCGGCAAGGTCATTCTCACCAACAAAATTTGAGGACAGTTTGACATGACGGAAAAAAACACCGAGGAAAAACTGCGGGTACTCCTTCCCCACTGGATTGAACACAACCAGGGACACGCCACCGAGTTCCGCCGATGGAGTGCCACCGCCCGCAGTGAAGACCTTCAAGAAGTAGCCAAACTCATCGACCGGGCCGCCGACATCCTGGAAGACGCCGACCGGCTGCTGGCGGAAGCCCTGGTTAAGGCGGGAGGGCCGACCCACCGGGGGCATCATCATCATCACCACCAGGATTAAAGCAACCGCCAGGCGACGTTGACAATTTACGTCCCGGGCCCTGATTTGGCTAAAGCTACGGAGAAGGCCGGCTAATTGCCAAGGGGCGCCGACTCCGTAAGGCCGATCTCCCTTCGCGGGATCAGCCTTACGAGCTCGGCGGCTTACCACCCCGAGCTCGACCTGGCCCGGCAAAAGGGCCTGGTGCTTTTGGGGTGCGATCCGTCCGGGGAGCGGCTTAGCCGTTGCGACGGAAGGGAGGCAGGTCAACTATTTCCATAAAACTGGAAACATGGTATTGGGCCTCCAGGTCAGGATTTTTGAAGGCGATCAAAGGAATTCCGGCGGCGGCGCTATGCTCCCGGTCCACCGGGGAATCGCCGATATAAATGGTGTGTGCCGGCCCTACCCGCAGGCTCTCCATGATGATCTCCAGGGCTTCGGGATGGGGCTTGGGGTTGGCCACGTCCCGGGCGGTTACCACCTGGTCGAAATAGGGGGTCAACTGGAACATCTCCATGACCTTCGGCATGGTGGTGGTCCGATTGGTGCTGATCGCGGTCTTGCACCGAGGTCTTAGATAATCGAGGAACTGGAGCAAATCGGGCTCCAGGTTTATATACCCGAGAAAAGGGGTGTAATCGAGTTCGCGGTGGTAACTGGTGGCGGCCGCCAGATCCTCGGGGTAATGCCGAAAGATATGGCGTACCGAGTCCTCTACCCGGTGCATATGGACGTAATCCAGCTCGTCCTCGTCCATGGGCGGATGACCGAAACGGGTCCGAATATGGTTATAATATTCACGATTGGCGCCCCGGGAGTCCACCATCACCCCGTCACAGTCAAATACTACCAGCCTGATTTCATTCATAAACAACACCCTGATCACTTGGTAACAACCTGAAACAGCTGCGGAAGCCCCCCTCCAGCCGTGGTCACAAGGTACCAGATAGCCTGAGCAAAGGAAACAGCCACCTTGGAACAGCAAACGGATTTTCTCATCATCGGCAGCGGCATCTCGGGCCTGTCCTTGGCCCTGAAGGCCGCCCGCCTGGGGACGGTCACCCTGGTGACCAAAAAACAGCGGCTGGACACCGCCACCAACCTGGCCCAGGGGGGAATCGCCGCCGTGCTGTCACCGGAGGACTCGTTCGCCGCCCACATCGCCGATACCCTGAGCGCCGGGGCGGGACTCTGCCACGAAGACGTGGTGAAAATGGTGGTGGAGACCGGCCCGGACCGGGTCCGCGAACTGATGACCATCGGCGTTGATTTCCAGAAGGTCGCCACCGACAGGGAACTGGATCTGGGTCGGGAAGGCGGCCACTCGATGCGACGGATCGCCCACACCATGGACCGCACCGGCAGCAGCATCGAAGAGAGCCTGCTAAAAAAAGCCGCAGCGGAACCAAGGATCATCATCCTGGAAAATCATCTGGCAGTGGACTTACTGCTCGCCAGCAAAGCCGAGCAAAACAGCCCGGCAGGGTCTCCCAAAAATGCCGACCAGCCGGCCGGCCCACCCTTTACCGACCGCTGCCTTGGCGCCTACGTCCTCAACCGCTTAAGCGGCAAGGTGGAAACCTGGAAGGCCCGGGTAACGCTCCTGTGCACCGGTGGCACCGGCAAGGTTTATCTTTATACCACCAACCCCGATATCGCCACCGGCGACGGCATCGCCATGGCCTACCGGGCCGGTGCCCGGGTCGCCAACCTGGAGTTCGTCCAGTTTCACCCCACCTGCCTGTACCATCACCGGGTCAAGAATTTCCTGATTTCCGAAGCCGTGCGCGGAGAGGGGGGGCGCCTGCTCGACCACCAGGGCCGGCCCTTCATGTCCAAGTACGACCCACGGGGGGATCTGGCCACCAGGGATACCGTGGCTCGGGCCATTGACCTGGAAATGAAGGCCAGTGGCGCCGACTACGTTTTCCTGGATATCAGCCACAAGCCGGCTGCTTTTATCCAGAAACGCTTCCCAACCATCTACCAGACCTGCCGCGACCTGGGCATCGACATCACCCGGGAGCCCATCCCGGTGGTTCCAGCGGCTCACTACATGTGCGGCGGGGTACTTACCGACCTCATGGGCCGTACCGATATAGAAAACCTCTACGCCCTGGGAGAAACCGCCTGCACAGGGCTGCACGGAGCCAATCGGCTGGCCAGCAATTCCCTGCTGGAGGCCGTGGTCTTTGCCCACCGGGCGGCGGAACAATGCACTGCCGACTGGCCGCGACTGGCCAAGTTAACCCTGCCGGAGATCCGCCCCTGGCGGGCGGACAGGGCCAAGCCAATCGAGGAGGCGGTACTGATCAGCCACAACTGGGATCAGATCCGGCGGCTGATGTGGAATTACGTCGGTATCGTTCGCAGCGAAAAAAGACTAAATCTTATCCGTGAACAACTGGGACCGATCCTGGCCGAAGTGGAACACCACTATCAGGACTACCTGCTGACCCCGGACCTGGTGGAACTGCGCAATATCTCCCTGGTGGCCCGGCTTATAGTACACTGCGCCCTGCAACGGAAAGAATCACGCGGGCTTCACTACCTTATCGACTATCCAGAGCTCAATGACCGGGATTGGAAAAAAGATACCATTATTACCAGGAACTGAGGCCTGGTCCTCCGTTATGGCTTACGATAAAAAATCCCGGAGCACAGCTTGACAAAGGAAAAGGCATATAGTAAGAATCAACATCCCTCATTAGTAGGCAAATGGATGTTTTATCATAAACAGAGTAAATTATTAGCCAAGGAGGAGAACAATGGCCACAGTAGAACATAAGGGAAAAACCTTCAACGTGGATGAAGACGGCTTCCTGACCAAAGGTATGGAAGAATGGAGCGAAGAATGGGTTGATTATGTGAAGAGCATCGAAGGCATCGAAGAGCTGACCGACGAGCATCGCAAAATCATCGACATCCTCCAGGACTACTTCAAGAAGAACGGCATTGCCCCGATGGTCCGGATCCTCTCCAAGACCACCGGCTATCCGCTGAAGCGGATCTATGAGCTGTTCCCCTCCGGTCCCGGCAAGGGAGCCTGCAAAATGGCCGGCCTGCCCAAGCCCACCGGCTGCGTCTAAGCCGAAAACGGCAGGCGAATTATCCGGCTGCCTGTCGGTATTGCGACCGGCAGTCCCAAGGAAGAAGGATATTTTTGATCCTTCTTCCTTTTTTTATTGTTCTCCCCCATCAAATCCCATGCCCGGGCATGCGGAACCGCTTTTGGCGGCAACGACACCACAAATGGGTTGACAACTAAGGCAAAATTTACCATATAGATTCTTCATTTCACCACAGACGGCGATGTAGCTCAGTTGGTTAGAGCATACGGCTCATATCCGTAGCGTCCGGGGTTCAAGTCCCTGCATCGCCACCAGAAGAAAATCCGGTGAGCGCCGGTGAGATAGAAAAACCCGCTTCCTGCAAGGGAAAGCGGGTTTTTTGTTGTCCGAGGATGTCCAAGAAAATCGTTGACAGCCGGGACAACTTGGGGGCAACTATGGGGGCAACAGTCAACCTCAACCAAGGAGTTGCCCCCAGATGCCTCTCACTGACGCTGAAGTCCGCAATGTTCAGGCAGAAAGTAAGACCCGCCGCTTGTTCGATAGGGACGGGCTGTACCTGGAAGTTGCCCCCAGTGGGGGCAAGTGGTGGCGGTTCAAGTATCGCTTTCCCGGCCAGGGCAAGATCCAGGAAAAAAGATTGTCCCTTGGCACCTACCCGCAGGTGTCTTTGCGGG
>PWOG01000251.1 GCA_003557565.1 Desulfobulbaceae bacterium | reverse complement strand
GATGGGAGCCGGATTGCCATTAGCTCCAACCAATCGGGTTCCCGGGAGATATGGGTGACCGATGCCGGGGGAAACGAATTCTCTCAACTGACGGATATTGGAGGACCAGTGACTGGAACTCCGCGGTGGTCGCCGGACGGTACGTGGATCGCTTTTGACTCCCGCGTGGACGGTGTACCGGGGATCTACCTGGTGCGTCCGGATGGCGGTGAACTCAGGCGGCTTACAAGCGACGTATCGTCGAACTATGTTCCGACCTGGTCACGGGACGGAGAGTGGATCTATTTCTCCTCTGATCGTACCGGACGGAACGAGATATGGAAGAAACATCTCAATGGGGGGCATGCTATCCAGATCACGACAGGAGGCGGATTTGAGGCGTTCGAAGCCCCTGACGGAGAGACGGTCTACTACTCAACGAGCATGATCACGGACGGCGTGTGGGAACTCCCGGCGGACGGCGGCGACGCAGTCTTACACGAAGAACTTGCACAGGTAAGCAGCCGTCTATGGTCGGTCGGGGAGCGTGGAATCTACTTCCTCAACACTGACACTAGCCCCCCGGCCATCGAAGTGTTTGAGTACGAAACTGGAGAGGTTATCCGCCTCGTTAGCTCCAGCAATCTTGAGCTTCTTGGCGGCCGGTTCGTGGTAAGCCCGGACGAAACCTGGGCGCTCGGCGTCACGGGTACCGTGGTCCGGGGCGAGCGGTCGCCATCGGAGGTCTATATTGTGGACGATTTCCAGTTACCGGGCTGACGGATGTAGATCCGCCAGCCCGGCAAGTCCGCGTAAAGGTGAGGGTGATGAACAAACGCGGCGGTGTTGACAGAGCTGTTGAACTGAAAACCGGCGTCCGGATTGGGCGGTACCGGATCGAACGCCGCATCAGCAGAGAAAAAGCAACGGCGATCTATCACGCCAAGGACACTGTCTTGGGACGGGACGTCGCCATCAAATTGCTCACGGTGACCGATCCCGACGCGATCGGGAGATTTCTTCGCCGAGCCCGGTTCGCGTCTATCATAAACCATCCAAACATCTGCACGGTTTATGATATTGGCAAGCATGACGGTCTCCCCTTCATGGTGATGGAGCTACTTGAGGGGAAGACGCTGGCGGAGCGCATTATTGCAGGGTCATTACCCCATCACGAATTGCTTGCGTACGGCGTTCAGGCAGCCGCCGCGCTGGAATGCGCTCATGCGACTGATGTCACCCACGGCGCGTTAGGATTCTCCAACATTCTCGTCACCGCAGACGGCCGTGTAAAGGTCATAAACTTTGGTGAAACGCGGGCGGAGGTAGCCCCGGAGTCAGATACCCATGCGCTTGCGACGGGAATCCAAGAAACGTTGGAAAGGATTCCTCACCCAGAACTGTTTGCTGGGGGGAGCGGATGGGACTGGGAGGAGTGTCTCCAGGACGCAGCACGGCTGCGCGTAGCCTTGGAACGTCTGTGCGCGGAACTCAGCCTTTGCCCTCAGGCGCACGCGCCCAAGCCGAGCCGATCTTGGTTATGGAAGTGGCCCGCGGCCGCCGTTTCCGCCGGCGCCCTCATCGCCCTTGGCGTCTGGGCCGCCGTGTCCCAACCAGGTTTGTATGCCGATGCAGATAATACCGTCAACGAGGGCTCCCGCCGCGGAGCGACGCGCATTACCCCGCTGACGACGCTGCCCGGTTGGACGGGAGAACCCGCATTGTCGCCCTGTGGGGATAGGGTGGCCTTTGCTTGGTTCCGCGATGGTAAGAACATCTACATTCAAGACATTGGCGGGGGAGGCCGGCCGCTGACGACTGGAGAGGCGCATGACCAACATCCGGCATGGTCGCCGGACGGGCGGTACATTGCCTTTTTGCGGCGTGGCGAAGATGATAATGAGCGGCATCTCATGCGTGTTCCGAGCACCGGAGGAGAAGCCGAACGGCTTCTATCTGGAGAGTTGAGGGGCGGGCTGACGTGGTCGCCCAATGGCCAGCGGATTCTTTTCGCTAAACGGGATACGGACAATGCTCCTTGGGCGATTCACCAACTCGCCGTGGAAACCGGCAAGCAAAGCCAACTTACCTTTCCGCCAGCCGGGGCCATGGGTGATCGTTGGCCAGCGTATTCGCCCGACAGACAAATCCTCGCCTTTGCCCGGAGTCTGCACCCGAATATGGCCGACATCTATCTCATTTCGCCCGAAGGAGAGAGGCAGCAACGGCTCACCATCGACGGCAAACCAATCACCGGTCTGACATGGACTCCAGGCGGCGAATCCATTATATACGCGAAGGGCTGGGACCAGAGGCGTTTGTTTCGAGCATCCTTGACGGATGGAGAGACGACGCCGATGATGGCTAACAGGGAGGGACTCTACTATCCGGCCGCATCGCCGCGCGGCGGCCGCCTCCTGTATATGGAAGATCCTCATAAGTGGCAGGTGGTCCGAAAGGACTTGACCGAAGGAGGCCGGTACGAGTCCCTTAGTTCTCTCACGTCCTCGGATTATCATCCCCGCCTTTGCCCCGAGGGCCGCCGGATTGCATTTGGCTCCTATCGCTCAGGGAATCCCGAAATATGGATGGCGGAGGCCGATGGCGGCAATGCGCGCCAGCTCACGAACTTTGACGGACCCTTCACCGGCTCTCCCCGATGGGCCCCGGCCGGGGACCGGATCGCCTTTGATTCCCGCGCGGGCGGCGCGGCCAACGTCTACGTCGTGGATGTGGCCGGCAGTGAGCCCCAACAGCTCACCCACGGAAACACCGCAGACGTCCTCGCGAGTTGGTCGCGAGACG
>PWOG01000028.1 GCA_003557565.1 Desulfobulbaceae bacterium | reverse complement strand
CGGGCCATGCTGGCCCTGGCGGGCCTGGCCCCGGCCGCCTGGCCCCGCGACCAGCTGGCCGAGATCAGCGCCTCCCAATGGCAGAAACTTTTCGGTTTCGCCAAGCCCGAGGAAACCGCCTGGGCCGGGGAATTTCTGGCCGATGCCGCCGGCCAGCCCCCGCCGGCGGGCAAAGGCGATGCCGGCGAGGAGTTGATGGCGGCGCTGGAGGCCGGGCTGCCGCCGGGCAAGGTGCTGCTGCTGCTGACGGAAACCGCCGACAAGCGCAAAAAACTCTACAAGTACCTGGAGAAAAACGCGGTGGTCGTCGACCTCGGCGTCGATACCGGGGGCTCGACGCCGGCCCGCAAGGAGCAGGCCGCCCTGCTCAAAAACCTGGTCCACGAAACCCTGGCCGGCCTCCATAAAAAAATCCGTCCCGAGGCCCTGGAGCTGCTGCTGGAAAGAGTGGGCTTTCATCCCGTGGCGGTGGTCATGGAGGCGGAAAAGCTGGCCCTTTACAGCCAGGACCGCGAGCAGATCGGCCGCCGGGAGGTGGAAGAGATGGTGGGCCGGACCCGGGAAGAGGCGATTTTCGAGTTGAGCGAGGCCTTCACCGCCGGCAACCTGGAAAAAGGTGTCACCGTGCTGGCTCGCCTGCAGCAGGGCGGCATGCACCCCCTGGCCATCCTCGGCGGTCTGCGCAACCATGTCCGCAAGCTGCTGCTGGCCCGGGCCATCCAGGACTATGCCGGTCGCCCCTGCGACCGGGGCCTGGCCTACCCGGCGTTTCAAAAAAACTACCTGCCGCAAGTCAAAAAGGCCTGGGAACAGGGTAATGATCACTCAACCGCCCCCGAAGCCTTCGCCTGGCCCTCCTCCTTTCCCACCCACCCCTACGCCCTCTACCAGCTTTTTCTCCAGGCCGGCCGGCTTTCCTGCCGACAGCTGCAGGGATTGCTCCAGGCCATCCTGGTGGCCGAACACCGCCTTAAGGGTTCTGGGCTGCCGGAACATTCGGTTTTAAGCGCCCTGCTCTTTGCCGCCGGCTTTCCGGCCGGGGGCCGGAAAGCCGAACCCGGCGGACAACGGTTGCATTTTCAGGGTAAATGATTACCATGTACGGTGTGTGCCAAGTTTTAACTCCGGACCCGTCGGCCTCGGGTCAACCGTCGGTGACCGGCCCGGAACAGCTCAAGTTTTACCAGGTGCAAAGGGAACGGCAAAGATGAGTCACATGTCCCAGGATCAAACCGATCTCGATGCAGTCATCAAAAACCAGCAGGAGCTGCGCCAACCGCCCCGCTACAAGGTGCTGCTCCACAACGACGATTATACCACCATGGACTTCGTGGTATCGGTGCTGGAGACGGTGTTCAAACACGACATCGACACCGCGCACCGGATCATGATGAATGTCCACAAGGAAGGGGTCGGCGTGGCCGGGGTTTACTCCCGGGACGTGGCCGAAACCAAGACGGCCATGGTCCACAGCCTGGCCCGGAAACACGAACACCCTTTAAAGTGCTCCATGGAGCGGGAATGAGCCAAATTTATCGCCGATGACCATTGCTCCCCTTAAACAGACGCAGTCAATGATCATCACCCGCTCCCTCTTCATGGTCGGCGACCCCCGACCTGCCCTCGCTGGCTGCCCGCCGGAATCCACCCCTTAAACCACGGCCTCCTGTTGCATTTTCATCGTAAATGGTTAACATAAGAAATAGCAGAAAGCGCTCCGGGATAAGAGTCCCACCGGCGATACAGCCACAGATTTTTAAGCAACCGGGTACCACCCCGATATCAGCGAGAATTGAGTCATGATTAACGACAAACTGGAAATGGCCCTGGTCCGGGCCATCCGCGAAGCCAAGGTTCGCAAGCACGAACATGTAACCGTGGAACATATCCTCTATGGCCTGCTCCACGACGATCTGGCCTCCGAGGTGCTGACCGCCTGCGGCGGCGAAATACCCCAGATGAAGGAAAAACTGGAGGATTATTTCACCACCAGCCTGCCCGCCGTGCAGGGGGGCATCGGCCACGACCCGATCCAGACCATCGGATTCAACCGGGTTCTGCAGCGGGCCATCGCCCATGTCCAGAGTTGCGGCAAAAAGGAGGTGGACGGCGGCGACGTGCTGGCCGCCATCTTTTCGGAACCGGAGTCATTTGCCGTCTATTTTCTCAACCTGCAGGGCATCAAGAAGCTGGACGTGGTGGAATATATTTCCCATGGCCGCCAGGAAGAAAGCCCCCCAGGCCCGACCATGGCCTCCCGGGAGCCCGGCGCCGACCAGACGGACAAAACCCAGACCAAACCGGCGGACAAAAACGCCGAGGCCCTGGAACAGTACACCGTCAATTTCAGCCGACGGGCGGCCCAGGGCCTGATCGACCCCCTGATCGGCCGGGAGCCGGAACTGGGCAGAATAATGCAGACCCTGTGCCGGCGCCGTAAAAACAACCCCCTGCTGGTGGGCGAACCCGGGGTGGGCAAGACCGCCTTGGCCGAAGGCCTGGCCCTGCGGATTTACCAGAACCGCGAGGAAAACCGGGAGCAGTCCTGCCCGGCGGGGGAAAAGGGCAAAGCCGGGATGGTACCGTCTTTGCTCAAGGATGTGGAAATCCGCCTGCTGGACATGGGCGGGCTGCTTTCCGGCACCAAGTACCGCGGTGATTTCGAACAGCGCCTGAAGGCGGTGATCAGCGCGGTGGAAAACGACCCCAACATTATACTGTTCATCGACGAGATCCATACCATTGTCGGGGCCGGCGCCACCAGCAGCGGCAGCATGGACGCCTCCAACCT
>PWOG01000070.1 GCA_003557565.1 Desulfobulbaceae bacterium | reverse complement strand
AGAGGCGCTAAGTACGCAAAGTTAAAGACGCGAAGCAGGTGTATTGTCCAAAACCGGGACACGGTTTTGGACAAGGCTGCCTTTTCATTTGCCGCCTGCCCTTTTAAACACGAAGCCTGTTTAACGGGGCAGGCGGCAAATGAAAAAAAAATCTTCCTGCCTTCCTTTGCGACCTCTGCGTCTTGAGTGAGTCTTCGAACGGGCGGTTAAGGTTTCTTAATTTCTTGGGTTGCGGGCATAGCCCGCCTTAGAATTTTAGGACAATACTGATCACTTGGCAAGGGCCATCATTAGCATGCTCGCTAATTTACCCCGCCCCCCAGTCGCTTCATAGAGTACAAGAACTTAAAGAACTTGTCCCCACTTTCTTCTCTGATCCGGGGTCCAGGGTGACGGACCGGGGAATCCATGCCTTTATGTCCGTGCGTCTCAGCATGGCCTGCCAGACCGACACAACTCCCAGGTCAATAGCGGGTATTGACTGTTTAAACCTTCATAAGATATAATTGAGATATTAAGATTTTTAATAAGACTATCAAGCAGTTGAGAATAGTATGCAAAACGGCATATCAATTATCATCCACCTGAACAACAGACTCGACCTGGACAAACTCCTGGCTGAAGCTGTCAAGATCAATACCCACCATCCATTTGAAATGTTTATCCTGGTTTCAAACCCCAAAGATAACTCCAGAAAGATCGTTCTGACCTATGCCGACCGGTATTTTATCCGCATCATACACAATCCCGGCCTCAATAATTATCTGAAAAAAATCAGATATCCCCAGGTGGTGCACATCCATAGTCAGGATGACCTGCAAATACTTAGTCAGCTTCTGGTCCTAACCGAAGAGGAGCAGACCCGGCCTGAACCCATGCGCCTTGAAGTTGAAAAATCAAATACGGCACCACCTCCTGCCGAAGGCAGCCAGGCCTCCCTGGACGAACTTCGCCGGGAAAACGAGCTCCTGCTCCACCAGTTGCACCAGGTGCAGGAAGAGCTCGAAGAATACTACCTCAAATACCATGAACTAAAAAACATGTCCCACCATAAGCCAGCTGTGCTCAAACAAGGGGAAGCATTACCCGTTTGAAAATGATACAATTTTGATCGAAACCTGGAGCTTTATACCAGACAAGCTTCCTGCCCGGAGGCTAAAACCCTGGAGTTGGACTTTCAGGCACTTTCTATCGTAAACCAAATCAGGCAGCCCTTACAGGCTTAAACTGCAATTTTTCAAGGTTGACTATTTTAATTCAATCGAAACTTATATTTATTATAAAAATGTCAAATTGCGAATTCCAAATAAAAACACAAAATTTGTTAAGAAAAAATGCTTTATGTGCAATAATTAGTATAGATAAATATGATTTTTTTGACTTGATCATAAAACACTGCTGTCCCAATCGTCTATATCTTATCGCCCCAGGTCAGTTTCAGGAAAAGCCTGTATACAAAATAATTGATAAAAACAAAGTAGTAAAAAATTTAGACAACGTTAAAGATACACATTATAGTTTCATAAACAAATATAAGCAATTAAGCGAAAAAATAATTGATAATTGTAAACCTCAAGATGTCCTGCACCGATATCCAGCCAATTACTTCGACTGGATTTACATTAACAGTATCGGCAATTATGAAAACTATTTGAATCATATTCTGGAACAATGCTTCAAAACGGTAAAACCAGGTGGTGTTATAGCAGGTAATTATTCATATGGAGCAGATGTTTATTGCCCAGCCAAAAGCGCAGTTGGTTTGTTTGCCAAAACCTACACAAATTATGTTTCTTTGCAGGAGATCAATACACAATATTATATCAAAGTTAATAAGAAGTACTTTGGATTGGTAGATAAGGTTATTGCAAAAGCAAACGCCCTTTATCGCGCTGGTGCTTATTATGATGCGCTCGTACTTTACGAAGCCATTACCCTGCGTCCTGGGTGGGCACCTCTTGTACAGGCAAATATTGAGCTTTCCCGAAAGAGGCTCCAGACATGCCCTTCCAGGCACAACATCAACTACACTCGAGCTGGCTTTTCATTTAGATCCCCAAAAATAGTCATAAGCATGACGACTATCCGCTCTCGCCTGAATTACTTACCATTGGTGATTGACAGTCTGCTCAACCAGACACTGAAACCATATCGTATCGACCTGAACATTTCATATGAACCTTACTTGCTGGACGAAGGTATAGACCCAGACGATCCAATTTTAATGAAAATGACGAAAATACCCTTGTTGCATGTGAATTTTGTTCCCAATATAGGCCCCTACAGAAAATTTTGGTTTTTTCTTGAAGATTTTTTTTCAAAAAAAATAGCTACAGACTGCTTATTTGTCACAGTAGATGATGATACTGTGTACCCATATTACTTTCTCCAGCGCCTTTATGAAAATTATTTGCAGCATGACTGTGTAATAGCCTACCGAGGGCGTTATATAGAGAGGAATAAGCAAGGGTATCTGCCTTATGATAGCTGGAGTTTAGGCCATAGTACTCCTTCAATAAGCAATCTTCCCACTGGCAAAGATGGTATACTGTATAACACGAAATTTTTTACTAAGGAAATTTTAAATTTTTCCTTGTCTAAACGCCTGGCACCCACGTCTGACGATCTGTGGGTCAAATGGCATTGTGCCTTAAATGGCGTTCCTGCTGTTATTCTTAACCCCGTGGCCTGTACGTCAGACTATAAGAGTTTTCGATCAGTGAGTTATGAACGTTCTTATAGAAGCAACAGCCTTTATGCTTGCCATAACGCTACGATGGCGGAGAAAAAAAATGACATT
>PWOG01000324.1 GCA_003557565.1 Desulfobulbaceae bacterium | reverse complement strand
TGGCGTCGCCGATCAACTCCCAGCTCTTGAACTGAAACCGGCCGCCGTAGCCGCGGTCAACCACCAGGTGGTCGATCAGCATGAACACGTGGCTGCGGGGTTCGGCATGTTCCCTGGTGAACCCGTGGGGTTTCATCAGGGAGTCATAGCGGGGGCTGCGGCCGGTGGGGGTGGCCTTTTCTTCCTTGGCCGGACGATCCCAGTTGGTTTGCAGCATGGAGTCGAACTGCTCGGCGTGGCACTGGCCGCAGCTGCGCTGGTCCACGGATGTTACCGGCTTGGTGTTGAAATTCCTTACGTGGGGATCGGTTTCGGTGTGGCAGTAGCCGCAGTTGATGCCGGCGTGGCTGCCGCGGACGTGAAAGGCCTTGATATCGCTGCCCGGGCCAGTGTTGTCGTGGCAGTTGTAACAGGTGTCGATATCCACCGGCTCAAATTCCGGCGCCGCTTGGGCGCTGGAGGCTCCCAGCAGACTGACCCCGCCGACCACGGCAAAGGTAACAATCGCTCCCAGCAGGGATTTGTGCATTTTAATCATTTTTTCCTCCTGCTCCTTCTCTAACGTTCAATCTGAATTATCCTTCCTGAAAAAACAAATCGCAGCCTTCTCCCCGTCATCACCTCCTCATGTTGCGGATAAGTTTTGATCTGGTCTTGGACATGGCCTCTCTCTTAAAAAAAACCGTGTGTGGTACTCATATTGGAGCGCATCTTAACGTGTTTTGTGTAAAGATGTGGTTAACCTGCGGTTAATTTTTTGTCAGAAGCTCTTGTTTTTTCTTTGATAATTCGATGATTGGAGGGTTGTGACAATGGTGAATGGGGATTCAGTAATATCCATAATTTGAAGTATATAACCGGATTCAAACTGAAGTCAAGGTGGTTGTTAACGATACGGGAGGGGGCGATGGGTGAGGCGGTTCAGTTCAGGGGCGAATGGCTTTTGGCGGGGTCCTGGTGGATGGTGATATCGGCCCCGGGAAAGTTATGGCGCAGGTTGTCGGCCACTTCCCGGACGATGACATGGGCTTCGTTGAGGGAAAGATCATCGCTGAGATCGAGATGGAACTGGATGAATTTGGTCTGGCCGGACTGGCGGGTGCGCAGGTCGTGGATCCCCAGCACCCGACGGTCGGACAGGGCGATGTGGCGAATCTGTTCCTTGACCTCGGGTGAGAGTTCCTGATCCATCAAGTGGCGGAGCGATTCCCGGATAATCATGGCGGCGGAGTAGAGGATATACAGGGCGATCCCCAGGGCCAGCAGGGGGTCGGCCCAGAGCAGCCCCAGGCGGACCAGGAAAAGCGCCCCGATGGTTACCAGGATGGTCAAGATATCCGTGACATAGTGGAGTGAGTCGGCGCGGATGGCCACCGACCCGGTGTGTTTGATGACATGGCGCTGAAAGGTCACCAGGCCGATGGTCAGGAGCAGGGAGAAGAGCATTACCGCCAGGCCGGAGTCTATGTTGTCCAGGGGGCGCGGGTCCAGCAGCCGATTGCCGGCGTAAATCATCAGAAACACGGCGCTGCCGGCAATGAACGAGGCCTGGGCCAGTCCCGCCAGGGACTCGGCCTTGCCGTGGCCGAAGCGGTGTTCGTGGTCGGCGCCCTTCAGGGAATAGCGGATGGCCATAAAGTTGATCCCCGAGGCGGCCAGGTCCATCATTGAGTCCACCAGCGAGGCCAGCAGACTGGTGGAGCCGGTAAGGTGCCAGGCCACGAACTTAACGGCGATCAGGGTAGTGGCCACGCTCACCGAGGCCAAGGCCGCCAGGCGCAGCAGGCGGGCGTTTTGCCGTTGCAGGTCGGTCATTGCCGGTCTCCACCGCCGCTCTTATTGCCCCCCGATCCGCGCTTTGGCCGGCCCATCCCGCCATTGTCGCCGTTGCCCGAGGGCAAATTATTGCTGTCCCGGGTGGTTTTGCGGGGGGTGTGTTCCTTGCCGGCCTCTGGCGGTGGGTTGAAATAACCGAAACCCAGGCGGGGGAAGGCCTCGGCCAGAGCCGCCCGCCAGGCGGTAATCCCCATGGCTGGGCCGGTGGGCTCAAAGGCCAGTTCTTCCAGGTACCAGTCCGGATCCATGTTGAGGTTGCGCAGCTGGATGAAGTCCGGCTTGCAGTCGGCCACCAGCCGGCGCAGGGCGGCAAATTCCGCCGGGTCGTCGCTGAATCCCGGCAACACAAAATAATTCAGCGACACGAACCCGCCCGCCGCCTTCATGGTCCTGATCGACTCCCGGATGCTGTCCAGATCAAAATCCACCGGCCGGTAGTAGCGGTGGTGATAATGGTCCTGGGCGCTGTTGAGGCTGACCCGGATGGCGTCCAGGCCGATGTCGCTCAATCCCGCCACGGCCGTCGTCCGGCCGGCGTTGGTGTTGCAGTTAATCCGGCCCCGGCCGGTGCGGCGGCGGATCAGTTTGATGGCGGCGGCGATGGTTTCGGCCTCCAGCAGGGGCTCACCTTCGCAGCCCTGGCCGAAGCTGACCACATGACCGGTTTTTTCCAGATGCTCGGCGGCGATTTCGGCAATTTCCTCCGGCGTGGGAACAAACTTGATCCGATCCTGGGTGGCGGGGCAGCAGCCGGATGACTGCAGCGAGATGCAACCCAGGCAACGGGCGTTGCATTTCGGGGAGGTGGGCAGGGGGGCCTCGAAACTGTCCATAAAGTAGTTGACCGCCGCCGGGCAGCCGTAGGTGAGACAGCATTTGCCCAGGTGCTGGACCAGGCGGTTGTTATCTTTTTGCCGTAGCCGTTGTTTGGTGCGCTTTTCCACGGCGCCGGGCCGGTAGCGTTC
>PWOG01000155.1 GCA_003557565.1 Desulfobulbaceae bacterium | reverse complement strand
CCGCCGGATCCGCGCCCGTTACCCGGACCTGCCGGTTATCGCCCTGTCCGCAGCGGTAACTGATAACGACCGGAAAAAGGCCAAAGAGGCCGGAATCAAGGCCCATCTTGCCAAACCAATCAACAGCGATGAATTTTATCGTTCCCTGAGCAAATGGTTGAACAGCAAAGATAAAGCGACGACCATGCCCGGGACTGTCCCCTTGACCCATCAACCCCGCCTTCCAACTTTTCTTAAGGGCTTTGATTTGGCCCAGGGACTACGATCATTTGACGGTGACACAACGTTTTACCACAAGATCCTGCTTGGTTTCAAAAAGCAGCTTGCCCATGAATTTGCTTCACTAGAGACTGTGCTTGAGCAGGGGGACTACGAAACCGGCGGCAAAATGATGCACAACCTCAAGGGCATGGCCGGTCAGATCGGGGCCGTGCGGTTGGCGGCTATAGCCACGGTGATCGATCACAGTTTACAGCAGCGGGAGACGATCACTGATGACATGCGCCTTGAACTGGATAGCGCCCTGGCGGAGGCCCGGTGCCAGCTGGAAACCTTGGAGAATCAGCCGATCGGCACCGCCGAGATCGATGCTCAACAGGCGGCCACTGCCGTGAACCAATTGCTGAGGGTTTTGCAAACCAGGCAGCTGGCCGACGACGAGCTGGTTAATCGTGTTACCGGCTTTCTCGCCGCCCGCACCGATGAGGCAAAAGCAACCGAGTTGCGGGATCTGGTGGAACGTTTTGACTATAAACGGGCGCAAGCCCTGCTTTTTCAACTGGCAAAGGATGGCGGAATAGAGATATGACTGACAGTGCCCCCAGAAACAAGGTTGTCCTCATAGTCGATGATGAACCGGCCAATATTCACGCCCTGGGCAGGGTAATCAAGGAGGAACACCGGATTATCGTGGCCACCAGCGGGACTGAAGCCCTGGAAATGTTACAGGCATCTTCCCCTTCCCCCTTGCCGGACCTGATTTTGCTGGACATCCAGATGCCGGACATGGATGGCTACGAGGTCTGCCGCCGTCTCAAAAGCAGCGAGTACAGCGCCGATATTCCGGTGATCTTCGTTACCGCCCGGACGACCACCCAAGATCAGGAGCACGGCTTCAAGGTGGGAGCCGTGGACTACATCACCAAACCCTTCATTCCGGCCATAGTCCAGGCGCGGGTACGCACCCACCTGGAACTGAGCCATAAAACCCGGGAACTGGCCCAAAAGTCGGCGGAACTGGCCCGCTCCAACGCCGAACTGGAAAACTTCGCCTATGCCGTTTCCCACGACATGCGCCAGCCCCTGCGCATGGTTTACAGCCATCTGCATGTGCTCGAAAAGCGCGTAGCGGAGCGGCTCAGCCCGGATGAACGAAAATTTATCGACTATGCCCGGGATGGCGCCAAGCGCATGGACAGCATGATCGTAGCGCTGCTGGAGTATTCACGGGTGGGGCGTTTGTCCGCTCCCTGGAAAGATATTGCCAGCCGCGAGACCCTGAATGAAGCCCTGGGCTTTTTGGGGCCGGAGATCGACGCCAGTGGCGCCAAGGTCGAGGTCACCGGCCAGTGGCCGCACCTGCGCGCCAGTCGCGATGAGCTGACCAGGCTGCTGCAGAACCTGATCGGCAACGCGCTCAAATACCGCCGCGAAGATGCGGTGCCGGAAATCACCGTCCGGTCAGGGGTCGAAGGCGGGCAATGGCGGGTGGAGGTGATCGACAACGGCATCGGCATCGCCCGGGGCAATGATGACCAGCTGTTCAAGGTTTTCTCGCGCCTGCAAACCGGTGAAAAATACCAGGGCCACGGGGTCGGTCTGGCGCTGTGCCGCCGGATTGTCGAGCATCACGGCGGTGAGATAGGAGTGGAATCCGAGGGTGAGGGATACGGCAGCGTCTTCTGGTTTAAGCTGCCGACCCACCAGGAACCTGCCGCCGAACAAGGATAAATCGTTCGTAAGCGATCAGCCGATTTCCAGGACCACCTTCAGGGCCTGACCGCTTTCGGCCCTGACAAAGGCTTCCCGGGCCTTGTGCAGCGGATAGCGATCGGTGATCAGGCGTTCCAGGGGCATATCGGGCCAGGCCCGCATCATGGCCAGGGCGTCACCGAAACGGCCGCAGCGCGAGCCCACCAGGGTCAACTCGTTGACCACCAGGGGCGCCAGGTTGACCTCTCCCCGGGCGGCCACCGTGGTCTTGAGCACAATCACCCCCCTGGGCCGGCACAGCGACATGGCCTGGGTCAAGCCCCGGCCGGAACCGGTGGCGTCCACCACGATATCAGCCCCCGGGGCCACCCCCTCTCCCCGCAGAGAAGTCTTGATGCCGCGCCAGCGGGCGATTTCCAGCTTCTCCGGATGATGGCCCAGCAGGGTCACATCACGCACCACCGTGGCCAGGGCCCAGGCGCAGAGGATACCAAGCCGTCCATCACCCAGGACCACGACCCTTTCGGTACCGTTGGGCGAGAGTTGCTCGATGATTTCACCGGCTGCCGCCAAAGGCTCGGTGAGCACGGCCCGGTCGTCGCTAATCTCCGGCTCGACGGCAAAGAGGTTGGCCGTCGGCAAAAGGCAATATTCGGCCATGCATCCATCCTGGTTGACAATGCCCAGGGCGGTCCGTTCCGGACAGTGCCGCTCCAGCCCCTGGGCGCACCAGTCGCAACTGCCGCAGGCGACGTTGATCTCGCCCACCACCCGTTGTCCGATCCAGGCGGGATCATCACAGGTGTCCACCCGGCCCAGGAATTCGTGGCCGAGAACGCCCTTAAAGCCCTTGTAGCCCCTGGTTATTT
>PWOG01000352.1 GCA_003557565.1 Desulfobulbaceae bacterium | reverse complement strand
GGATTTCAAGCGTCTGGGTGTGCTCGGTGACTGGGAGCGGCCCTATCGCACCATGGATTACACCACCGAGGCGGGCATTATCCGCGCCTTTGGCACCCTGCTGGAACGTGGCCACGTGGCGAGCGGCTTCAAGCCGGTGCACTGGTGTGCTGATTGCGGCTCGGCGCTGGCCGAGGCCGAAGTGGAATACGAACAGCGCACCTCGCCGGCGATTGATGCGCGTTTTGTGCTGGTGGAGCCGGCGGCGCTGGCGAAGATCGCCGGGGTGACGATCAGCGGCTCGGCCTCGCTGCCGATCTGGACCACCACGCCGTGGACACTGCCGGCCAACCAGGCGGTGGCGGTGCACCCCGAGCTGGAATACGTGCTGGTCCAGGCGGGGGATGAAGTGCTGGTGCTGGTGGCGGAGCTGCTGGATACCGCCATGGCACGCTATGGCATGGCCGATTACACCGAGCTGGGCCGGGTCAGCGGCGCGCAGCTTGAGGGCCTGGTGCTGGCGCATCCCTTTGCCGATCGGCAGGTGCCGGTGATTCTGGGCGAGCACGTCACCACCGAGGGCGGCACGGGGGCGGTGCATACGGCGCCGGCGCATGGTCAGGAGGACTTTGCCGTGGGTCAGCAGTATGACCTGCCGGTGGATAACCCCGTGGATGCGCGTGGCCACTTCTTTGAGGATGTGCCGCTGTTTGGCGGCCAGTTTGTGTTCAAGGCCAACAAGACGGTGATCGCCACGCTTGAGGAAAAGGGCATGCTGCTGGCGCACGAGCCGCTGCAGCACAGTTATCCGCATTGCTGGCGGCACAAGACGCCGGTGATCTTCCGTGCCACGCCACAGTGGTTTATCAAGCTGGATGACAAGGGGCTGCGCGAGCAGGCGCTGGGGGCGATTGAGGGCGTGAGCTGGATGCCCGGCTGGGGCCAGGCCCGGATCGACGGCATGGTGCGCAACCGCCCGGACTGGTGCATCTCGCGCCAGCGCAACTGGGGCGTGCCCATCGCACTGTTTGTGCATCAGCGCACGGGTGAGCCGCACCCGGACAGCGTGCGCCTGCTGGAAGAAGTCGCGCTGCGGGTCGAGCGCGAGGGCGTGGATGCCTGGTTCGAGCTGGCGGCGGAAGACCTGCTGGGTGAGGACGCCGCCGAGTATGAAAAGGTCACCGACATCCTGGATGTGTGGTTTGACTCGGGCGTGACCCACGCCACGGTGCTGGCCCCGGATGAAAACCTGGGGCTGCCGGCGGATTTGTACCTGGAAGGCTCCGACCAGCATCGAGGCTGGTTTCAGTCCTCGTTGCTGACGGCAGTGGCGATGCGCGGCGAGGCGCCCTACAAGGGGGTGCTGACGCATGGCTTCACCGTGGACGCCCAGGGCCACAAGATGTCCAAGTCGCGCGGCAATGTGGTGGCGCCGCAGAAGGTGATGGATACCCTGGGCGCCGATATTCTGCGGTTGTGGGTGTCCTCAACTGACTACAGCGGTGAGATCGCGGTGTCGGACGACATTCTCAAGCGCACCGCCGACGCCTATCGCCGCATCCGCAATACGGCGCGCTTCCTGCTCGGCAACCTGGCCGGCTTTGAGCCTTCACAGCACATGCTGGCGCCGGAGGCCATGCTGGATCTGGACCGCTGGGCGGTGGACCGGGCGCTGCAGGTGCAGGAAGCGGTGCAGGGGCATTATGAGCGCTACGAATTCCACCGCATCTACCAGGCGATTCATAATTTCTGCGTGGTGGATATGGGTGGTTTTTATCTGGATATCATCAAGGATCGGCAGTACACCACCCAGCCGGACAGCCGCGCCCGGCGCTCCTGCCAGAGCGCCATGTATCACATCGTTGAGGCGCTGACGCGCTGGCTGGCGCCGATATTGAGCTTTACTGCTGATGAGATCTGGCGGCATATCCCGGGTGAGCGGGGTGATACCGTGCTGCTGGAGACCTGGTATGAGGGGCTGGCGGCGCATGAGGCCGGGCGTGAACCCTGGCGGGCCATTATCGAGGCGCGTGAGGCGGTGCTGCGGCGGCTGGAAGCGCTGCGCGCGGAGGAGAAAATCGGCGCCAATCTGGATGCCGAGGCGGTGATTTATTGCGAGGCGCCGCTGTACGGGCATCTGGCCGGGCTGGGCGAGGAGTTGCGCTTTGTGCTGATTACCTCCGCGGCCCGGGTGTTGCCGCTGGCTGAGGCGCCCGCCGGGGCCGGGGCGGAGCAGCTCGACAGTGGCGCCGCGATCGCGGTGACGGTGCAGCCTTATGATGCGCCCAAATGCAGCCGTTGCTGGCATCGCTGCGAGGATGTGAGCAGCCACAGTACGCACCCCGAGCTGTGCGGGCGCTGTGTAAGCAATGTCGATGGCGACGGAGAGCAGCGTGAGTACGCCTGAGACCAGCATGCGGGGCAAATGGCCCTGGCTGGGCCTGGCGCTGGCGGTGCTGGCGCTGGATCAGATTACCAAGTACTGGGCCCACAGCCGCCTGATGCTGCACGAATCCATCGAGGTGCTGCCGGTGTTCAGTATCACGCTGGCCTATAACACCGGCGCGGCCTTCAGTTTTCTCGCCGACGCGGGTGGCTGGCAGCGCTGGTTCTTGACCCTGCTGGCAGTGGGGGTGAGCGCGGTGGTGGTGTTCTGGATGGCGCAGGCCCGAAAGGCTGAGCGCGGCTGGCTGCTGTGCCTGTCGCTGATACTGGGCGGGGCGCTGGGTAATGCGCTGGATCGCGCGCTGCACGGCTTTGTGGTCGATTTCCTGGACCTGCATTACGCCGGCTGGCACTGGCCGACTTTTAATGTGGCGGATATGG
>PWOG01000161.1 GCA_003557565.1 Desulfobulbaceae bacterium | reverse complement strand
TGAATCCATACCCTCCAATTCGAAACGCAGATCTTTAAAGACCACACATTTATCGCCATTGCGCCGGTCGATGGTTTCCAGAACCGGGTAGTTGGCAAACCAGCGGAAGAAGGCCATATCATCATGCTCCAGGACTTCTCTGGCCAGCGAAGCCTGGTGGCCGGTGCCGAACTTGTCGTAGCGTTGCCATTTGATCCGTTCCACGGGCAGGTAGCTTGCCCGCAGGCGCCAGATCGCCGGGGCGTCCTCATTGGGGACCAGCGGTGTCCGGCGACGCAGGTTCACCAGTGCCAGGTGGTACTGCTCCCCGCCATCGATTACCAGTTTCCAGTTGAATGGCGACCAGGGCTGGGGATAGGCCTCGGCGACGTATTCGGTGAAGCTCTGTTGCCGGGCCCAGCTGTCCGCCAGGTCGACGGCCTGGCGGTATTGGGTGTACTGAAACCCCACCAAGGCCGTCACCGCCGCCAGCCCCAGGGCCGCCCCGAGGCGTGGCCGCCAGTAAAGGCTGGCCACCAGGCCAAGGAAAAGCAGGCCGGTGAACCACAGGTCGATAATGAAAGTGGTGTTCCAACTGGGCGCCCAGTTGCTCAGGGGGGCCAGTATCTGGGTTCCGTAACTGGTGATGAGATCACCCATGATATGAACAAAGATGACCAGCAGAATCACCCAGTAGTACGCGCGCCAGGAATGGCGGCGTCCCAGTACCAGGGCGCAGATCAGGGCCAGCAGCCAGGCCCACAGGGGAAGCAGCAGCAGGGAATGGGTCACGCCGCGATGGTTTTCCAGGTAGGTGACATGACCCCAAAGAGCAAACACAATGTCGCCATCCGAGGCGGCACCGGCCAGAAAGCCGATCCAGGAACGCTGACCCAGGGATATTTGAGCCGGGTGCGGTTGCCGCGGCGCCGTGGCCCGGGCGGCAAGCACTCCGGTAAGTGCATGGGTTAGAGTATCCAGGGAAAGCCTCCTCGTATAAATCGGTCTCGATCAAGTCCGGATGGGTCGGGATAATACCAAAAGAGCCGGCGCCCTGGGCATCGACTCTAACTCAGGCTGCTTAACAGTCTTAATGGTGCCGCCGTCCCCATTTATACCACCTGTTATCGCGGCAGTGTAACCCAATAAACTCAGCTGGGAAATCTTTTCCTCACCCCGGCGGTAAGCCACGAGTGGCTGTCGGTGCCGCAGCTTTTGGCGGCTTTAACAAATATAATAATGGCCACAATGTTTTCTGCTAAGCGCTCACGGGCCACCGCCGAAAAGCGCCAGGAGAAGGGCTCACGGGACGAGCCCTGCATCGCCGGCGGGGCTTGCTGCTACCTGTGGCACCCCGTGACCCCTGGCTCCAGGTTCAACCCCGTAGTCCGTTACTGTTCCGGGGATCAAGTGTTGTGATATAATTTTAGATAGCTCTAATACTTGGCCAAGGCAGGCCGGGTGCAATAAATAAGACTAAAGGAGGAGTGGAGATGAAACACCAATCCATTACCAGAACTTGCTCAGTGATTTTTTTAAATGTTTTCTTCCTGTTTTTTCTGGCCAGTCCGGCTCTGGCCCAGTGGGGGCGCTACGGGGACTCGCCGATGGGGCACGGTATGATGAGCGGCCTGGGATGGCTGGGGATGATTATTATGGTCATCTTCTGGATCCTGGTGATCGTCGGTCTGATTTTGCTCATCAAATGGCTGTGGCTGCAGACCCAAACGGGGTCATCCGTCACGTCGTCCCGGTCGTCATCGGCCCTTGAAATTCTCAAGGAACGTTATGCCCGGGGGGAAATAGAAAAAAACGAGTTTGAAGACAAAAAGAAAGACCTGCTTACATAACAACGAGGCGGCTCTCCAGATTATCCCGGGTGATGGGATGTCCGCGCCGACATGCCCCTGATTTTTTCCTGGCTCGGACTGGCCACAAAATAAATCCGGGCCTGTGGCGATAATTTTGCTTGACTGGCACCGGTCTGTGCCATCTACAATGAAAACGAAGATGCTTTTTAGCCGGCCCGGGCCGGAACTGGTTCTTAAATCCTAAAAAAACGGAAAAAGGGTGCTGCCATGAAGATACTTGTACAACACATATTACCTCGGCGAACCGTTGCATTCTGCGCTGGTCTGGCCCTGATCGCCACGGCGGGACTGGCCCAGGCCCAGATGGGGCCGGGGGTGATGGGACCCCAGGAGCGGGGTTATGATGCCCCCGTGGAACGCAGCGCGCCGCAACACATGAGGGGCACGAAGGGCAGAGGCATGCATGATGGTCCGGGCATGATGGGCCAGTGCATGATGATGGGCCAGGGCATGATGGGTGGTGGTATGGATATGATGGGCCCGGGGATGATGGGCGGCGGCATGGGCATGATGATGGATCCTGCCATGATGTTCGACCTGACCGAAGAGCAGCGCCAGGAGATGCGCTCCATGCAACGGGACATGCGCCGTGAGCACATGAATACCATGCTCGATGTTATGGATCTACGGGATGAGATGTGGGAGGAGATGCTGGCCGATCGTCCCGATCCGGAGCGAGTCCGGGAGCTGCACAGCCAAATGGCGGAGCATCATGGTGAAATCATGGAATCCCGGGTCGAGATGCGCAACCGCATGTATGACCTGCTCACCGACGAGCAGCGTGAACAGATGCGGGAGATGCGGCAACAGCCGCAACGGGGGCGGATGGGCCGGTAAGGGCAGCGTAAGCGATCACAGGGCACCGCATCTTGCGGCGATCGGGCCGGCTCACGTACTGAGGTACGCTTCGCCGTCCCGCTCACCACAACCTGCGGCACCCTGTGACCGCTTACCATTTTGCCCC
>PWOG01000272.1 GCA_003557565.1 Desulfobulbaceae bacterium | reverse complement strand
TGCCGCCCCTGGTTCGGGGCGGCCTTACAGCTCCTTGCGCACCACCACCTTCTGGTAGAATTCACACTCCTTGCAATCCCCCAATTTCTGGGCGATGGCCCCGCTGATCTTCTTGCTGCAGAAGGTGCCGGCCACCGCCCAGCACATCCGCCCGTAATGGGGATAGGCGGCGCAGCGGAACTGGGCCGCCCCTTCCGTCTTCTCCACGCCGCACTGGTGAAATTCCCAGCAGGGGATCCTGTCCGTCGGGGGCTGGTAGGGAAAGTAGAGCTTGAAGGTCGAGCCGTGGCCCATGGCACTCTCCGCCCGGATCAGGCCGTTGTGTTCCTCCATGATCTTTTTGCAGATGGAAAGCCCCAGGCCGGTGCCGACTCCGATCTTCTTGGTGGAATAAAAGGCATCGAAGATAATGTTCAGTTTGTCCTGCGGGATGCCGTGGCCGGTGTCGGTGACTGAGATCACCTCGTAATCCGCCTCGTGGACCTGTTCCATGGTGGTGGTCAGCTGGAGCTCGCCGCCATCGGGCATGGCGGCGATGGCGTTGTTGATCAGGTTGTCCACCGCCTGCTGGACCTGGTCGATATCGCAGAGCACTTCGGGCAGGTCGGGGTCCAGCTCCTCTTTTATTTTGATGTCCTGCTTCTCGCAAATTTCCATCCAGACGACGATGGCTTCCCGCACGGCGTTGTTGAGGTGCTGAAAATCCATGTGGTAGCGCGACTCCCGGGAGAAGGTCAGCAGGTCCTTCAAGATAATCTCCAGCCGGTTAACCTCGGCAACGATCACCCGGGCGTTCTCCTTTTCGCTGGAGCCCTCGTCCAGCCGCTTGTACAGCCGGCGGGCCAGACCGCCGATGGAAGTCAGCGGATTCCTGATCTCGTGGGCCACATCGGCGGTCATCCGGCCCATGGCGGCCAGCTTTTCCGCCTCCACCAGGCGATCCTGCAGGGCTTTGATACTTTCCAGAGATTCCGCCAGCTCCCGGTTGTACCTGGCGATGGTCTCCTTGTCCCGCTGCAGCTTCTGGGAAAACATTCCGATGGGCACCGCCAGCAGGAACAAAAAAGCGGCCCGGACGGAAAAATCGGTCCAATGCAGGATGCTGAAGTCGATCCCCTCACTGACGAAATAGAGCACGGCGGACAGCACGGCCACCCCCAGGCCGACAACCACCCCGTAATAGAAGGAATAGAGGGCGGTCATCAGATAAAAACCGTTGGTGAACGGGCTATGGTAGCCGCCGGATACGTGCACCAGCATGGAAACAAAGGCCAGATCCAGAAACAGCGAGACCAGGTAAAGATATTTTTTCAGGTAGGGGAAGAAGTAGAGCAGAACAAGCAGCAGGATACTGTAGGCGGCGAAGTAGACCAGCAGCCAGACCACCTTCCCGGCCGTATCCGGAGGAATGTCGGATACCAGCAGCCAGGCGAGACCGCCGCAGAACACGGTCAGCCGCAGGATTATAAAGCCCAGGTCGGTTAGGTCGAAACAACTGCTGAGCGAGCAACTCCGGATCGCTGCCAACCGGGCCTGCAGCGCTGCCAGTATGTTTTGCGGCATGGGTGGTCTCCAGGGAGTTATCTTGCCGTTGAAACTAACTTAATACCGGCATGCTTGTCAACGTTGTTGGGCGGCTTTGAACAAAATTGACGAACTGTCGTTGACAGGAACCAACCGTCCGTTATAATCGCACTGGTGAAGTGTAATGTTAGGGCTTTTTTTGGGATGTTAATTCTGATTCTGTTTGTGTTGCCTGTAAACCGGGTGATGGTCACTTCGGTGTTGGGTTGCAGACAGGGGAGGGTGCAGATGCAAAATTACAAGGGAAGAGAGCTGTGGTTGGGCCTGGCAATGGTGGTGGGGCTGATTCTTTTGCCGGGAGGGTGCTCAAGCGACACAAGTTCGGAAGAAGCCTGCCGCTACGATGCCATTATGGCCCTGAACGAGAGTAATTACGATCGGGCATTGAGCCTGCTTGAGAAATCTGCCTGCCAGTCCGCCTTTACCGAGGAGGAACTGCAGTTGAACCGGGCAGCGGCCTACATCGGCCGGGCAGGTTACGATATCCTCGATCTGGTGAAAGAGATCGTCAATGCCGATGACGATGATGACACCAAGACCGATGCCCGGTTGATCGAAGCCTTTGCCAACCGGGCCAGCGGCGGCGGGATGAACGACCTGAATCGTGCCACTGCTGCTTACCTGGAAATGCTGGAGGATGAAACGCGATCGATCGAAACGATCAGAGATGCCTGTAAGGATAACGAAAAACCCAATTTGAGCGATTACCAGAAGGATGCCTGTTTCAACAACGGTCTGCTGGCCGCCGCCAAGTCCGCGGCTACCATCTCGTTGCTCTTCGGCGGGAGCGAAGGCCTTGATGAACTCAAGGCTTGGCTGGATCAAGATGATGATGAACTGGTGTGCAAGGTTGACCGCAACCAGGACGGCAAGGCCGACCAGGGGCAGATAACCGCCTGTGCCTTGCAGGTCGTCGAAGGTAAAGCTTGCAGCAACAACATTGATGGTACACAAGGAACAACAAATATCATCTTCGATCGGTATAACGCTGCTGTTGAACTGATCCCCGTCAAGGTAAAAATCACCATCGCTACCAAATGCCTTGACGAGGGGGTGGAACCAACAGTGGAACCAAAAGTAGATGGTGATAGCAAGTTCATACGCTACCGGATGCTCTCAGAAATTGATGGCTCTGGGGTTTATACCGCAGCCATTGTCGATAGCGAGGGGTTTTGTCAGGATGACATGACCCCCTGCGTTGGTCCGGATTACGGAGAATCAATTGACAACAACG
>PWOG01000260.1 GCA_003557565.1 Desulfobulbaceae bacterium | reverse complement strand
TCACAGGGCACCGCATCTTGCGGCGATCAGGCCGGCTCACGTACTGATGTACGCTTCGCCGCCCCGATCACCACAACCTGCGGCACCCTGTGACCGCTTACCATTTCGCCCCCGTGATCACCTACATTACCGGTACCGTTGTTTATTTATTTACAGAGTTAACGTTTACGGGGCTTGGCCCGGGCGGTGGGCCGTGCTTGCCGGGGGTTGTCCGGCCAGTGGTGTTTGGGGTAGCGACCCTGCAGTTCCTTTTTCACCTGGTGATAGCCGGTGTCCCAGAAGCCGCGCAGGTCGGTGGTGATCTGGACCGGGCGGCCGGCGGGAGATAGCAGGTGGAGCAGGACCGGCACCCGGTTTTCCACGATTTTGGGAGTATCGTCAAGGCCGAACATTTCCTGCAGGCGGACGGCCAGCACCGGGGGCTTGCCGGGGTGATAGCTCAGCTTGCGGCGGCTGCCGCTGGGCACCAGGAGATGGGTGGGGACTTCCCGGTCCAGGAAGGTGCGTTGATGATAGTCGAGCAGGCCGGTCAGGATGGCGGTAAGGTCCAGGCGGCGTAGCTGCTCGGTGTTTTTGATCCCTGTCAGCCAGGGAGCCAGCCATTGTTCCAGGTTTTGGGTTAAATAATCGTCATCCACCCGTGGCCAGCCGCCGTTGGGTTGCCAGTGGCGGACGCATGCCAGCCGGGCCTGGAGTTCACGGGCCTGGTCGGTCCAGGGCAGCATTTGCAGTCCCTGCTCCTCGATGGCCCGCACCAGCACCCGGCAAATTGTCTCCGGATCGGGGTTGGCCAGGGGAGTAGTTTCCAGCTCCAGTTGGTCGAAAAGCACCAGCCGCTGGGCCTTGACGGCCCCGGACTGCCGATCCCAGTAAATATGCTCCCGGTCCTGCAACTTTTCAGGAAACAGGTGGAGCAGGTCGGCGTGCTCGAGGGCGGCGGCCAGGAAGATCCGGCCTTCATTGCGGCCGGCGTCCAGTTCGGCCACGGCCAGGTATTCCTGACGGGCCAGGGGGTCGAAGGAAGGCAAAGTGGCGCCGCGACCGCCGCTGAGCTTGTATTTGCCCCGGCTTTCCGGGCGGCGGCGGGCAATCCGGTCGGGATAGGCCAGGGCCAGCAGTTCACCGGCGGTAAGGGGATGGCCGGGATGGCCGGTGGTGATGTTGGAAGAGCGCATGATTTTTTGCAATTGTCGGGCGATGCGGTCCACCCGGCGGCAGGCGGCGCCGTTGATCTCCAGGCCGGCGCCTGCTGGCCGGCCGCCTGGGAATTTTTGTCGCCGCCAGGCGTGTAGGGCCTCCAGGCGCTCTTCCAGGTCCGCCGTTTTGTCCCGGCCTTTAATGATGTCCCGTTCTGAAAGCAGGGCCGCCAGGTCGCAGGCGGTCTCAGGCGTCCCCGCTTCGGCGGCCTTGAGCAGCATCAGGCCCAGGCGGGGATGGACGGGCAGTTCGTTAATCTTCCGGCCCTTGGTGGTGACTCGCCCTTGCCGGTCAAGGGCGCCCAATGAGATAAGCAGTTGCCGGGCCTGGGTGCGGGGTCCGGGCGGCGGCGGGTCGAGCCAGCTCAGAGTGGTGGGATCTGCAACCCCCCAGCAGGCCAACTCCAGCAGCAGGGGCGCGAGATCGGCGTTTAAAATCTCCGGCGGTTCGAAGGGCAGCAGGGCCTGGTCTTCGCCGGAACTCCACAGGCGCAGGCAATGGCCGGGGCCCAGACGGCCGGCCCGGCCGGCGCGCTGGGTGGCGGCGGCGCGGGAAATCCGGCGGGTGGTCAGGCGGCTTAAGCCGCTGTTGGGATCGAAACGGGGGCGGCGTTGCCAGCCGCTGTCCACCACGGTATGGATACCTTCGATGGTAATACTGGTTTCGGCGATTGAGGTGGCGAGAATGATGCGCCGCCGGCCGTCCGGATCCGGCTGTACCGCCGCCGCCTGGTCGGCCAGGTTGAGATCCCCGTACAACGGACAGATTGCCAAAGTCCCGGTAGCACCGTGGTCTGGTGACCGCCGTGACGGGACCATGGTGCCGTGGTGGTCACCGGTCATGTTGGCGCCGGTCTGCTGGCCGGTGGGATCTTCAGCGGCGGCGGGCGGGGTGCTGTTTGCCGCCGCCGGGGGATGATCGGTCAGCATTTGATGGCAGAGGCGGATTTCATTGGTGCCGGGCAAAAAAGCCAGGATATCGCCTGGTTGATCGCGGCAGATGCGGCGGATGGCGGTGGCGGTGCGGGCGGCGATTTCCCTTGGGTTGGGTTGGCTGCCGGCGGCCGCGGGGAGGTGTTCGATGCTTACCGGATGGCTGAGACCTTCGGCGGTCACCACTGGGGCGTCATCCAGCAGGGCGCTCAAGGGGCCGCTGTCCAGAGTGGCGGACATCGGCATGATTTTTAAATCCGGCCGCAGGTCCTTTTGGACATCCAGGGTCAGCGCCAGGGCCAGGTCCGCTTCCAGGTTGCGTTCGTGGAATTCGTCGAAGATTACCAGGCCCACCCCGGTCAGTTCCGGGTCGGCCTGGAGCTGCTGGGTGAACATGCCCTCGGTGAGCACCTCGATACGGGTGGCCGGTGAGACCCGGCTTTCAAAACGGACCCGGTAGCCCACGGTTTGACCCACTTCCTCGCCCAGGCCCCGGGCCATGAAGGTGGCCGCCAGGCGGGCGGCCAGACGGCGGGGCTGCAGCAGCAGGATCTTTCGCCCCGCCAGCCACTCCTCGTCCAGCAGTGCCGGCGGGGTTATGGTGGTTTTGCCCGAGCCGGGCGGGGCGGTAAGGATCACCGCCGGATGCCGGGCCAGTTGGCGACGCAAACCGGGCATGGCGGCGTGGACG
>PWOG01000290.1 GCA_003557565.1 Desulfobulbaceae bacterium | reverse complement strand
TGCTGGGGGCCCGTAACAGCCAGGAACTTGACCGGCTGCTGACCGACTTTCGTTACCTGGGCCTGGAACCAAATGTGGCCACCGATGACGGTTCCCTGGGATATCACGGACTTATAACCGAATTGCTGGACCAGCACTGGGGAGATGATGGTTTTAAGCGCCAGGTCTACTGTTGCGGCCCCTGGCCGATGATGGCCGCCGTGGCGGCCCGGTGTGACCAGCATTCCTGGCCATGCCAGGTCTCCCTGGAAACCATGATGGCCTGCGGATTTTCCGCTTGCCTGGGATGTGCCGTGTCCGGCCGGAGTATTACAGAAAGATATCTGCACGTCTGTAAGGACGGACCGGTATTTAATGCCGAAGATATTGACTGGAGCTGAATAAAGAAACATGATGGGCCGGATTACCAGGATAAGGAAGGGCGATGATGACGGCTGACGCGGGGGTTGACCTCAAGGTTAAAATAGGGGGCTGCACTTTTCGCAACCCGGTGTTCACGGCTTCCGGCACCTTTGGTTATGGCAGCGAATTTGCGGATTTTGTTAATTTATCCCGGCTGGGAGCGGTGGTGGTCAAGGGAATTTCCCTGCACCCGCGGGCCGGCAATCCTCCCCCCAGGGTGGTGGAAACTCCCTGCGGCATGCTTAATGCCATTGGCCTGGAGAATGTCGGCGTTGAGCGCTTTCTTAGGGAGAAGCTGCCATGGTTGCGAGGGCAGGGGGCCACGGTGGTGGTCAATATTCTTGGCAACACGGTGGAGGAATACGCGGCCCTGGCCGAGCGCTTGAACGACCATGAAGGTATCGCCGCCCTTGAGGTTAACATTTCCTGCCCCAATGTCAAAGAGGGCGGGGTGGCCTTTGGCACCGACTCACAAATGGCCGCCGCTGTTACCAGGGCGGTGCGGAGGGCCACCGGCCTGCCGCTGATCATCAAACTTTCCCCCAATGTCACCGACATTCAGCTTATGGCCCGGAGCGTGGCCGAGGCCGGCGCCGATGCCGTTTCTCTGATCAATACCCTGTTGGGCATGGCCATTGACCTTAACAGCCGCCGGCCCAAACTGGCCAATGTGGTGGGAGGGCTTTCCGGCCCGGCCATCAAGCCCGTGGCCCTGCGCATGGTATGGCAGGTGGCCCAGGTGGTGAAGATTCCGGTGATCGGCATTGGCGGGATTATGACCGCCCAGGATGCCCTGGAGTTTATGGTGGCCGGAGCTCATGCCGTTCAGGTGGGAACCGCCAACTTTGTCAATCCTCGCGCCACCGAGGAAATAGTCAACGGCATCGGTTCATACCTGGAGCAGCACGGGCTCGCTTCCCTGGCAGAGCTGAGAAATACCCTGATCACTTGAGCCCATCCGGCCTTCCTGGCCGGGCCCACAACGGGCAGAAGGCAATGCAGGGCGTGGCAGCGGTCTCTTGGCACCCGTCACCGGGGGGGGCGCATGCTACGAGACATGGAAACAGCTTATGAATAAACCGCCAAAAATAAATCCCAACCCTGACTGGGAGAATATTGACACGGTCCTTCTGGACCTTGACGGAACCCTGCTCGATCGTCATTTTGACGATTATTTCTGGGGCTGTTACGTGCCGGAAAATTATGCCCTGCTCTACGATCTGGAAATTGAGGAGGCGCGCGGTCAATTGCTGGCCCGGTTCAACGAGCTTCAGGGAACCCTGGCCTGGGCCGATCTGGATCACTGGTCCGAGGTGCTGGGGATGGATATCCCCGAACTTAAGCGACGGGTCGACGCCCTGGTCGCCGTTCACCCCCATGTCGTCGATTTTCTGCTTTTTTGTCGCGAAAACCAAAAGCGGGTGTGCCTGGTGACCAATGCCCATCACAAGACCCTGGCCATTAAGATGGCCAGAGCTCCACTGGTTAAATACTGGGATCAGGTGGTCTGCGCCGAAGAGATCGGCGTGGCCAAGGAGGAGCCGGAATTCTGGCCTCGGCTGGAGCGCTGCCTGGGCTACGATAAAGCCAGGACCATGCTGGTTGATGACACCGAGCGGGTTCTGGATGCCGCTTTTACCCATGGCGGGCTGAGATACCTGATCCATGTGGCCAGGCCCAGTAGCCGGGCGCCCAAGGGCTACTCCACCAGGTATTCATCCATCGTATATTTCTCAGAGTTAATCACGGGCGCGGAAAATAACCAGGAGGGCAGGGGGTAACAGCACTGAGCGGGGGGGGGTAAGGCAAGGGGTGTTTAGCCCTAAAAAGTCATCCGAATATGGCTGCCGATATGATACACCGAGTCTGGTCCCTGCTCACCTCCAGCGGACTGGGCGGTGCCGTCGGTGGGGGTATGCAGGGTGGGGATTTCCGGAGCCGCAGAGGTCTCGTCGATGCTGACATATCCCAGGTGGGCCTCATAGACCAGGTTATCCAGCAATTTATAGGTGGCGGCAAAATCCAGTCCCCATCGGCGGCTTTGCTCTTGCAGGCTGGGGCCGTCATCTTCTCCGCTGAATCCGGTCCGTGCCAGGCCCAGAGTGCCGCGAAGATTGAGCTGTTGGGAATGGTTGTAACCCAGATAAAGAAAAACGGCATGGCCTTCGGGTGTGTTGAGGTCACGACTCTGTTCCGAACCGGGGTTCAGGGGGGCAAAGATGTAGGATGGATAAGGGGCACCGGGGCCGGCAGGTCCTTTCATGGTAGGATACCCGCTCTGAAAAGCGTAAAGAATTCCGGTGCTGAGGTCCTCTCGGCGCAAGCCGGCCTCCAGGCTCAGGGATAAATTGTCCTCGTAAACCAGCTCGCTGCTGCCCGGTTCGTCCAGGCCGGCTATTCCGGTCAGCAGGCCCGGAC
>PWOG01000280.1 GCA_003557565.1 Desulfobulbaceae bacterium | reverse complement strand
CTTCAGCGCCGATGCCCCGCTGGCGGTGAATGCCCTGCTGTTCATCCCCCGGGAAAACATTGAGCGTATGGGCCTGGGTCGGCTGGATCCCGGAGTCAACCTTTATTGCCAGCGAGTGCTGATCGAACAGCACAGCAAGAATATTCTGCCCGAATGGCTGCGCTTCGTCAAAGGGGTCATCGACAGCGAGGACCTGCCGCTGAACATCTCCCGCCAGGCCCTGCAGGACAGCTCCCTGGTGGCCAAAATCAACCGGGTGGTGACCAAACGGCTGCTCAAGCACCTGAACGAGCTGGCCAAAAACGACCCGGAAACCTACGAGAAGTTCTGGCACTCCTTTGGCATGTACCTCAAGGAAGGGGCCATTGCCGATCTCAACTACCGCCAGGAACTGGCCGGCTTGCTGCGTTTTGAGTCCTCCAAGACCGAACCGGGCAAGCTGACCTCGCTGGCCGAGTATATCTCCCGGATGGCCCCGGAACAAAAGGAAATTTATTATATCAGCGGTCCCAACCGGGAGGCGGTGGAAAGCGGCCCCTACGTGGAAGCCTTCCGTCGCCGCGACATCGAGGTACTTTTCACCCTGGACCCCATGGATGATTTCGCCTTTAACCACATCGGCACCTTTAAGGAATACAAGCTGGTTTCCGCCGACCGCGACGATCTTGATCTGGGCGAGGTGGGCAAGCAGGAGCAGGAGGAAACAGAGCAGGAAAAGCGGGAAAGGATGGATCCAGAGGAGACCAAAAGCCTGGCTGCCTGGATCAAGGAAGTGCTGGGAGACCGGGTCAAGGAGGTCAAGGAATCCCAACGGCTTACCGACAGCCCGGCCATGGTGGTCAACCCCGACGGTTTTCTGACCAGCAGCATGGAGCGGGTGATGAAGGCCTCGGGTCAGCAGATCCCCGGTTTCGGGGCCAAGAATCTGGAGATCAACCCCGGCCACGGGCTGATCAGCGGGCTGGCCAGCCTGCGCCAGAGCGACGAGGAGCTGGCGCGCAAGATCACCGAGCAGATCTACGACAACGCCATGATCCAGGCCGGCCTGCTGAGCGAACCCCGGAACATGGTGGGCCGCAATTACGACATCCTGACCCGGCTGGTAACCGGGAAATAAACCCGTAAGCGATCAGGGGGCGGCGGCGAAACCCTCGATCAGGGCACGGTGGATGGCCTCGCGGGCCTCGGTGGCGGCGGGACTCAGCAGATCCCGGGGGCGGGGCTGATCCACGGTGATGATCTTGCCGATGTTACCCGAGCGCGGGTTCATCACCGCCACCCGGTCGGCCAGCAGCAGGGCTTCGTTGAAATCATGGGTGACGAAGACTATGGTCATCCCCTTTTCCCGCCAGATCCGGAGCAGCTCACCATGCATCCGGTGGCGGGTCATGGCATCCAGAGCCCCAAATGGTTCATCCATGAAAAGCACTCGGGGCTCAACCACCAGGGCCCGGGCCAGGGCCAGTCGCTGCTGCATCCCGGCGGACAATTCCCGGGGATAACGACCGGCCGCCTCGGCCAACCCCACCAGTTCGATCATTTCACTGGCGCGGCGTCGTCTCGCCCCCGTCTTCACCCCCTGTATTTCCAGGCCATATTCCACGTTACCCTGTACGGTGCGCCAGGGAAACAGCCCGTATTCCTGCTGAATCATCATCGCCGCAGGGCCGGGCTCACGGACCGTACGCCCGCCCATGGTGATGCGGCCGCTGGTGGGGGTGTCAAACCCGGCCAGCATGTTCAGCAGGGTGGTTTTACCGCAGCCGTTGGGGCCCAGCAGACAGAACAGCTCCTTCGGGTAAACCGTAAGGTCCAGCCCGGCCAGGACTTCCACCTCGCCCCCCAGCCGCCCCCGGAAACGTTTGCCTACTCCGGTTATCTCGATCTTCACCAGCGACTCCAAACCTGTCTTTCAGCCCAGCTCATCAACCGATCCAGGATCAGACCCATGACCCCCACCAGCAGCATGCCGGCGATCACCAGGTCGGTGCGCAGGAAGTTGCGGGCATCGATAATAAAATAACCCAGTCCCGACTGGGCGCCCAGCATCTCGCCGGCCACCAGGTGGATCCAGCCCACCCCCAGGGCGATGTGCAGCCCCACGGTAATGGCGGGAAAAGCGGCGGGAACCACCACTTTACGCAGCAGGTCCCAGTCGGTGCTGCCAAAATTACGGGCCACCCGGATGTAGATCCGGTCCACTCCCCGGACGGCGGCGATGGTGGTCAGCAGCACGGGGAAAAAACTGGCGATGAAGATAATGAAAATGGCCGGCAGATCGCCGATTTTAAACCAGAGCACGGCCAGGGGAAACCAGGCCACCGGGGAAATGGGCCGCAGGATTTGAATCAGCGGATCAAAGGCTCGGTGCAGCCGGGAATACCACCCCAGGAGCATCCCCAGGGGCAAGGCCAGCAGCACCGCCAGCAGGTATCCCGCCGCGAAGCGGTACAGACTCGCCCCGATATGCTCCAGCAGCATGCCGCTGCGGCCCACTTCAACCAGGGCCAGCAATACCGCCGCCGGCCCCGGCAGCAGATAATCGTTGGCATACCAGGCCGCCCCCGCCTGCCAGAGCAGGAGAAATCCGGCCAGGGCCAGCAGCGGAAACAGCACCCTTTCTCCCGCCAAAACCGGCATCCGGAAGACGGGCTGCCGCTGCAACTCAGTTTCCGGGGAGACAGGCGGCGGTTGCGATTTTCTGGGCAAGGGAGCATTCATAAAATGATCAGTCTCTGCCTGGCATAATGACACCTGTAAAGGACTTCAAAACAGCCCCCAAGTGTTTTTTTACCCGAAAAAATTATAATGGCTTTGCCCGTCG
>PWOG01000167.1 GCA_003557565.1 Desulfobulbaceae bacterium | reverse complement strand
GATGGACAGCGCCGAGAGTGGTGGCCTGATTCGAGGAGTCAACAACTTCAAGGCGGGCCTGGTAAGTATTAACGGTTTTGAGATGACCGATACCGCCTATGCAACAAGTTACGAGAATCTGGATGCCGGTGCTTTTCGTGCCTGGCAGGCCACCCTGACCGAGATGATGAAAGACGAAAATGCCGCCGAACAGCACCTGGCGTCGCTGGTCGAGCATCTGCCGGCGCTGGTCAATGCCAACCCGGTGGTGACGATAAACGATATCAGCGCCGATACACCCATGGGCAGATTTGCGCTCAATATGGATTGTCGCATAACCGGTGAGTGGGATGACATGCTGCTGCATAATCCGGCCATGATCGCCGCCATGCTGCAAGTCGAACTCCGCGTCAGGGTGCCGCGCGCTTTTCTGGTTGACGTGTGGCAGGATTTTACAGGCACCGGGCAGCAAATCGTCAATCAGCAGCTTTCCGAATTGATCGGCCAGGGTTACATCCGGGAGGACGGTACCCAACTGGAAACCGGGGCGAAGTACGGTGCCGGGCAACTCACCATTAACGGGTTGGATGCATCACCGTTGCTTGGAGTCCTGATCCAGTAAGTTGTTATTGGTGCCGCTCAGCATGTAAAACAGACCGGCCAGATGTTGAAGTGAGGCGCCGGCTTGTGGCCCACGCCCAGGGCGCCCTTGTGCAGATAGAGGGCCCAGGCCCAGTCGGTTTCAAAAAAACTGGTGGTGGAGGACCAGTAAACGTCCTGGATGTTGATGAAGGGATGATTCTCCGGCAGGGCGGGGCTGTGCCGGCTGCAGTCCACCAGTGATTCCAGGGCGTTGATGGATGGCAGCCGCCAGTCCCGACGGCCCCCAACCTCTGCCTGGTTGAGTTGCTGTACCGCCTGCAGGGCCTCTTGCCAGGTCAGCAGCTTTTTGAAATAATTGGCGTCCAGCAGCCACAGCAGCCCGGTTTGGCGGTCGTAGGCTGCGGCCCCGTCGATCCGGAAACGGGGGGCGGGGGCGGGCACCCCGTATTGCAATTCCCCGTCCTGGCCGCTACCCCGGCAGGAAATGATATTGCCCGTTTGGTCGTAGCAGGAACTCTGACCGGTGGCGGCCAGGGCGCCGCTTTGCCCCCGCACCGGCCAGAACAGACAGTCCTGGTCCTTGCGGCCGTAGAACATCCGCCCTCCTTCCAGGTGAATATACCAGGCATAGGCGGGATTGATGGCGGCGCTGGTGGAACTCCAGTACCAGCCGAGAAAAATGTTGTAAAAAGGATGGCCGGCGGGCAGCGCCGGTTTTTTCGTCTGGTAGCTGATCAGGCTTAAGAGCTCGCGCCGGTTGGGCAGCCGCCAGTCGTCATGGCCGAAGGCCTGTTCGGCGTTCATGGTCGCCACCTGTTCCAGGGCCTCGGGCCAGCTGGCCGGAAAATCGTTGGGGTTGGCGTTTTTGGTCCAGAAAAGCCCGGTCAGATTGTCTTGCACCACCTCCCCGTCAACCCGAAAACGCGGGGTCGGCCAGTCGCGACCGTACCGCGTTTCCCCGTCCTGGCCGCTGTTCGGGCAGCCGATTTCATTGCCGTGGATATCGAAGCACTGGTCCTGGTCGGTGGCCGGGGGAATAAATACTCTGGCATGTTTTGGTGGTGAATCAGTCATCGGTATCTCTGCCCTCCAGCCCCGGCATTGGGTGGACCACCGTGGGTCGGTGCCAATGCCGGGAGGAGGCGTTGTTATATTATAGTTGGCGGGTATTACTTCTGGTACTTGAAGGAAACACTCACCCTGGCCCGGTAAGCCAAAACCTTGCCGCCGTCCATTTTCATGTCGAGCTTGGTTATCTCACCGACCCGAAGCTCCTTGAGACTGCTGCCTGCGGTTTCCACCGCGTTTTTGGCTGCCTCTTCCCAGGAGTTGGGGCTGGTTCCGACCAGTTCGATGATTTTGTAAACGCTGTCAGGCATTTTGCTTCCTCCTTGTTCATGGGTTTGTCGGTTCTTCACTGGCATTGTTTTTTCATTGTAGCAAAATGGCGTTGGTCGTGAAGATTTTTTTATGACCAGACATGAACCAAGGTACACCCAAACGGCCGCTTTTTGCCGCGGCAGGAAATAAGCAAATCGCCCTTACCTTAAAATCTATCGGTAAAGCTATTGGTTAATGTTATAAAGAGAAAAGGTCATTAAATGACCGATTGGTGCTTCCTCGCTTTTCCCGAACCGGAGATGGTGGTCCGTATATTGGCCGATGAACTGCACGCAGAAAACCAGATGAAGCTGAACCAGTACAGGGGGTAGTATCGTGATTACGAGTTTTGTGTTGCTGACCGTAGAACATGATAAAATAACCACGGTAGCGGAAAACTTGCCGAAATGGACGGCGTGACGGAGGTCTATTCGGTCACGGGCAGGATTGATTTGATGGCGGTCGTTCGCGGTAAGGATCATGAAATGATCGCCGATATCGTCACCCAGAACCTGCTCAAGGTTGACGGTATCAAAACCTCGGAGACCATGATCGCCTTCAAAGTTTATTCGCGGCATGATTTGGAACGAATGTTTTCCGTCGGACTTGAATGATAAGCCAAAAACACCATCAAACAAAAAAAGGACTTAGAAGCCGAAGCCGCTAAGTCCTTGTATTTACTGGTGCACCCGGGAGGATTCGAACCTCCGACCTACGGATTCGTAGTCCGGCACTCTATCCAGCTGAGCTACGGGTGCCTGGTTGAAAGACGTTATATAACTTATTTGTGGCGGGCGGGCAAGGAGAAAACTGGCCCGCCAGGCCTTAAAGTTGGGCTTGCTGGTCGGCGGCGGGCAGCTCT
>PWOG01000132.1 GCA_003557565.1 Desulfobulbaceae bacterium | reverse complement strand
TCATTATGAAAGTATATACCTATTCTGAAGCGAGACAGCGTCTTGCCGATGTTCTCAATACCGCAAAAACTGAAGAAGTAGTTATCAAGAGGAGAAAAGGAGAAACCTTTTCCATTGTTTTCAAGAAAAGTACGAAATCACCATTTGATGTTCCAGGTATTAAGACCAAGGCAACAACCAAGGATATTCTGGAGGCCGTTAGAGTATCCAGGGAACGATATACCGAACCAATAAGCACAGAATCGACCAGAAAGCCGTGATGCTGTTGGCTGGCAAGAGATGAGCGTGGTCAATCTCCATCCATTGTTCATGAAGCCCGGTGTGCTGGCAGGGAATATGTGCAAAGTTTTTTTTGAGGAGGAAAAGAAATGAACAAATTCTGTCAGAGTTGCGGGATGCCCATGAAAAAAAACCCGGGAAACGGGGGAACGAATTCCGACGGCAGCAAAAGCGATAATTACTGCAGTTACTGCTACCAGAACGGCGCTTTTACCTCGCCTGAAATCAAGACCGCTGCCGATATGCAGAAGTTTTGCATCGGAAAAATGAAGGAAATGGGGACACCGGGGTTCATGGCGTGGCTCTATACCAGAAGCATTCCAAGGCTCAAACGATGGAAGAGCAAATGAATCATTCTTCCCAGCGGCAAAATCCAAATCACTCAACATCGTACTTAAGCTGCGCTCTGAATACAGGGAACAGCGACATTTCTGCATCCAGGCCCCGAACGGGGATTTACCTGGACATTGTTCAGCTTTTTTTGCCAACAGAAGAATATGAGAGTGATTATGGCTAAGAACAGAAAACTCACCGACCTCAAGAATATCGGCAAGAAGATTGCTGGACGGTTAAACCAGGCAGGGATTTTTTCTGAAGAAGATTTGCGGCAAGCTGGTGCTGTTGGCGCCCATCGCATGATCAAAGAGAAGCATCCAAATGAACCCCTGCCGGTTTGCTACTACCTGTATTCATTTGAAGGCGCATTATCTGACAAGCATTGGAATGAAATCGGTGAGCAAAGAAAAAAGCAGCTCAAAGCTCAAGTCGGCTAACCCAATTCTTTCCACCGGATGGCAATTCCGCTGCGCTTTATTGCATGAGGGTGGGCTTGGACGTTGGGCTAATTAAGGACTGGTAATGACAGAGGTTGAAATAAGTAACCCGGAAACTGAAGAGCTCAGGGATCTGAAGGATGAGGATCATGGAGCCATAACTGCCCTTGCCAAAATTTCTTTTCCCGTTACCCAGTCCAGATTCGTCGTCCCAAGCAAGGCTGGCGGCAAGGTTGTCACAATCAATGGGAACTTGGCGGCAGCCTCCCTGTTACGCATAATCGATTTGCCAAGTGGTCGCAGGGCTGGTTTTATTGCCTGGTTAATGACTCATCCTGACTATCGCAGGCGAGGGTTAGCCGGAAAATTAGTCAAAGCCAGTACAGCCCAGCTGCAAGCTCAAGGATGCGATGATATTGTCACAGATGTGGAAGGATACAATTCAGGGTCGGCCAATGTTTTTTTCGGTGCGGATTATCGGCGCCTTTCACTTTGGCAACAGCTGAATCGCTGGAATCCAGTCGATATTATTTGGCTCTGGATTAGAACCGGCTTTGCTGTCGATCCCGGCCATTTTCTCTGGGTTTTCAGGGGCCAGAATGAAAGGGTTCGCCCGTGGATAAGGAAATTTTCGGCTGTTTTCCTGAACACTTTTCTTGGGGTATTGGCTTTCTCCCTGGGTGGCGGAATTTTTCTTTCCGGCAGCTCTTCTGTCCCAACAGTTCTTACCGCAGTCGCCTTTCTTGTCGGCATAAGCACCCTGCTGGCGGCTCGGGAAATGGGGATGCGCCTGTTTTCCTGGTTTTACAAGCAGCCTCTCGAATATCGTGCGTGGTCAGGTGGCTGGGCCATGTATTTGTTGATCGCCATTGGATTCGGCAGGACTTTACCATTGCCGGGGAATTTCTATCCACCTGGCGATGGCTGGAGCACCCGTCATTTCCAAGTCCTATTGGGTCAAGGCGCCATGGCAAGCACGTTACTTGTTGCCTGCTTGGTCATACTGGGATCTTTCATCAGCGAGACCGGGGCCAATGAGTGGCTTACCCCATTCGCTTTGGCCCTGGTGTTTGTGGGAAAACCCTTGTTGGTTTTTGATACCCTTGTGGCAGTGGCGCCCTTTGAGGGGTTTAACGGGCGCCATTTAAGAGACTACAACCGATTAATATGGCTGGCGTTATCAGCAATTGCAGTCATAATCTTTATATGGGCCTGACGCGTTCCAGAGGGTGGCTCATGGCGTCGCCAAACACTGCGCGGCTCGGCTGACCTCCAGCGTTTGCTGAGAAGGAGAAGAAGTCCCCGGGAATAAAATTCAGATTATCCAGTGTAGCAGCTCAACATCGATATGATCCAAGGAATGGAAGAAGGCGGAAACAAAGGCAGACGGGTTTGTCATTTCCCTCCTGATGACCTTTGCCACAAGAAAAGGTGTCATGGTTTTACGGCGGGGAATGGGGATCTCCGGGTTGGCCAGTCCGGACGGGAGGAGTAATGGTCAGGTTTGAACTGGTGAAAGATGACAGAAAAATCGAAAGTGTCGTCCATTTGGCACGGGAGATATGGACCGAACACTATACTCCCATCATCGGTCTGGAACAGGTGGAGTACATGCTGGAAAATTTTCAGAGTGCCGCGGCCATAAAAGACCAGATCCAAAAGGGTGTAATCTACTATCTGCTATCCTACATGGATAAGGATGCCGGCTATCTGGCCCTGGAGCCTTGCAGGGAAGACAGGCAGGCCAAATTAAGCAAAATATACGTTTGTTCAGACCT
>PWOG01000301.1 GCA_003557565.1 Desulfobulbaceae bacterium | reverse complement strand
GGTGATTCTGGCCAGAGTGTTTCTGAGGGAACAACTCAGCCCAATGAAAATCGGTGCGGTGGCGATGACACTTTCCGGAACCGTAGCTGTGATTATCGGGTACAATCTGTCGCAACTGGTCATCGTGCCAATTGGTTTGGTGTTTGGACTGCTGACCGGTATGGCGTACGGGGCATACAACATACTGAGTAAAATTTTGGTATCCCGGTACATTTCCTGGACCGTCAATTTTTATTCTGTCCTGACCGCCACCGTGTTTCTGGGCATTTTGCGTAATCCAGTGAACCTGTTTGCAAGCGGTGTAATCCCAGCGAGCGCATGGCCCTATATTTTCCTGCTGGCGTTTCTGACTTATGCACTGGCCTATACTCTTTTGATTTTTGGTTTTCGTCATGTGCAGGCAGGAACCGGAAGCATTGTGGCCAATTTGGAGCCGGTCTCCTCGGTGATTCTGGCGGGCGTTATTCTGGGTGAATCGATGGGGTTGATCCAGGGACTTGGGTTCACACTCATACTGGGGTCCATCTTTCTGGTCTCCAAACAGGAACGGGGCACAGCGTCGCAGCAGGCCCGCAGGAAACGTCAGGCCGTCGGTGTGGAAGAACAGTGACGGGGACCGTTGGGGTACGGAGTTCAGATTTGAATGATTATGTGCTAAAATGAAAAGAATGCAAATGTGCAAGCTGAGGAGAGCAAACGTTGACAGGTAATGATATCAGCAGAGTTCAATTGCCCATTTCCAGCGTACTGGAACGGTGGGCAGAACAAGAGAAGACCCGGTTCTGTATGCCAGGGCATAAAGGAAGAGGACCGTTAGAAGGATGGTTGCGACCGGAACTGGATGTGACAGAATTAAGCGTACTGGATGACCTTCATCATCCGGCGGGTGTGGTGTTGCAGTCAGAGGAAGCGATCAGCCGGATCTTTGGTTCCGGAAGAACGCTTTCGCTGGTGAATGGTGCGTCCTCGGGGCTCAAGGCTGTGATCATGGCTTACGGGGACACAGGTGCGGTGGTTATCCCCCGCAACGGACACCGGGCCATTCTTGAAGGGCTGATCCTGTCCGGGGCAACGCCGAAATACGTGTGTCCCCAGGAAAACGAAGGTTTATTCGTCCCGGCAGCTCCGCAGGCCTATGAAGGGTTTGGGGATAACCATCTTTTGGTGATGCTGGCTGAAACATATGAGGGATTTGTCCGCGATTACAGTGGACTGAAGACACGGAACCCGATTCTTGCTGACGAGGCACATGGCGGTCATTTGCGGTTTTGCAGCGTTCCGAGCGCCCTTGACTGGGCAGACTACACCGTTCATGGGGCGCACAAGACCCTGGGCAGCATGACGCAGTCGGGCTTTCTGCATTTTAGGCGAAGTGACCAGGTCCAACGGGTTCGTCGGGAGCTGTCCCTGCTGGTCAGCACCAGCCCGTCGTGGCTGATGCTTGGATCATTGGAACAGGCGGCGGTCTGGTGGAGGGGATTCACTGATCCGGAGTACTGGACAAAGCGGTGCTTGCGCCTGAAAGAGCGGATCGATGGGTTGCCCGGCATGAGGGCCGTGCACGAAACCGGGGGATCGCTGTTCTGTGACCCCTTCCGGCTGTGCATCCGACTGGAACAGGCTGCAGATGGCCGGGTTTTGGGCAACGAGCTGCAGAACCGGTTTGGTATTGAACTGGAAATGACCAACCAGGGCTCGCTTGTGGCCATTCTGACGCCGTTTGATCCTGAAGGCAGCTGGGACAAGCTCTACCGGGCTCTGAAAGAACTTGGCCGGGCATATGGTCTCCAGGACCGCTTTGGGACAACGGCGGCCTGGCTGCCAGAGCTGCCTGAGCAGTGTATGACACCACGGCAGGCTCATCAGGCCGACCACAGGCGTGTTGCGATGCAATCAGCTGAAGGGCACATATGTGCTGACATTGTAGCGGCTTATCCGCCGGGGATTCCGTTGTTGTATCCGGGAGAACGGATTGGCAGACAACAGGCACGGATGCTAAAGGCCCTGACAGAAGGCGCAAGCCGGACTCAGGGGATTCAGGACGGACAGATATTGGTGGTGAACGAATGATGTTGATTACGTTTGAGGGACCGGATGGTTCCGGAAAGACGACACAAATACAGAAACTGAAACAGAAACTGGAGTCGTTGGGCTACCGGGTTCTTGTCACCAGGGAACCCGGGGGTACCCCGATGGCTGAACAGATTCGAGAGCTGCTGTTGGAAAAGCGGGAAGAACAGGTTTTCGGGGAAACCGAGATGTTTCTTTATGCGGGAGCACGGTCCCAACATGCCCGTGTTGTGATCCAGCCTGCTTTGGAGCAGGGCTATGTGGTGTTGTCCGACCGTTACATCGATTCAAGCCTGATCTATCAGGGTGTTGGTCGTGGTTTGGGCATAGAATTGGTCCGGTTGGTGAATGAAGCTGCCATCGGAGGATTGTGGCCGCAACGGACCTATCTTTTGGACATCGGGGACAACGAGGCCCGGACGCGAATGCGGGGCAGGGCCGGTGAGCCGGATCGTCTGGAACTGGAAAATGCTGCTTTTCATCAGTCAATCCGGGAAGGGTATCTGGCTTTGCAGCGCAGAGAGCCGGAACGAATGCGTCTGATTGACGCCAGCCGGGCGCCGGAATTGGTGGAAGAAGAGATCTGGGAAGACATGGTGGACCTGATGGCTGAACGGAAGGCGCCGCTATGAACGGGTTCCAGCAAATCTTAGGCCAGCCCCATGCGGTGGGTCTGTTGCAGAGAGATTTTGTCCACGGAAAGGTCAAACATGCGTATCTGCTCGCTGGCCCTGGAGGAGTAGGCAAACGAACAGTGGCTCT
>PWOG01000154.1 GCA_003557565.1 Desulfobulbaceae bacterium | reverse complement strand
TGATATCCATATATTAATGACAACCTTTTATTTGATAAAAATCGCTGCCGCGATGACGGTCGTCCATAGCTTGCCTTCAGCGCCGAGGGCCGCCTTGCTGATGTGCTGCGAATGAATGATCTTGCCGGACATCTTGTAAATGTCGCGTCTTTCGTCATAGTCTTTTTCAGGGTCGAACTCGATGCCAAGGGTCGTGGCCAGCATGGAAGCGGCGATATCTTCGGCAAAATCACCGGCCTCGACTTCGGTCTGGCCGAAGCCGTGGTGCTCGGAAAGGTACCCGTATCGCTCGTTGCCTTCGGGCAGGGCCAACCCGATGCTGGCCACCAGCCGGCGTCCGGGCTCCTGGCTCTCCTGCTTGGCCATGACGCAGTGGGTGATCTGGCCCGCCTCGAGCTTGGCAAGACCCGCTTCCGGTTCGATGATCCTGCAACCCGGCGGAAAAATAGAGGATACCTGGACAAGGTTCAAATGCGCGATGCCGGCATCCCGCAGGGCGTTCTCAAAAGAGGCCAGCTGGGCCTTGTCCGTTCCAACCCCCTTGGTAAAAAAAATGTAGCGTGGTACATACATGAGTGGGTTCTCCTGCAAATACAAGAAAAGTAATGAAAAAAACACAGCCCCAACACAGGCCAGGGCTCATGAAACAACCAGATTATTAACCGAATCTATTTAACAGAAATGTGAAAAAAAATGAACCATAAACTTTCATTGAAACATCATTGTATTGAAACGGAAATCAAAAAACAGTATAATATAAATTTATCTGAGTATTTCAAGCATGGCAGCGATCCGGTAGAAGAGATCGAAGTCCGCATTGAAATGCTTAAAGAAGCCCTTGAAACCCTTGATTTCGGGCTTTTGCGAAGCCGATACCCCGCTCTTCGGGGCAACAGCGATGCATCCGTGGCCCTGTACCGTGATCAATCGGGAAGGCTGCACATCACTATAGACGGGAAAGACATTGAACCGCAAATTCAGATTTGAAAACGGGCGCTTTTATTACTACGGCAACCATTCGCCGCAAATGACATTCTTAGGCCTTCTGGCGGCAAAGTGGCTTATTCTGACCGTTGCCGTTCTGGCGGCGGCGGTATTGATCGAAAATATAGAGGTGTCCGGTTTTTTTGCCGCCCTTTTTGCCGCTGCGGCAATCGGTTTTCTGAACATGTTTTTCAAGCCCATCCTGCTGATCCTCACCCTGCCCATCAACATCATGTCGCTGGGCCTGTTTACCATTGTCATCAATGCCCTTTTGTTGAGAATGGCCTCCGGCATGATCGGGGACTCTTTTAACGTGGTCGGTTTCTGGAGCACCATATTCGGGGCGATCGTCATCAGCGTCGTCAACTGGTTTCTAACCATGGTGGTAGCGGATACCACCAAAACCGGGTACATGCGCAGACCGCGAGGCACCGGAGGCTCCCGAACCCGCCCCGGACCCGGGCCCGACGCCAAAACCGGCCCCAAAAGCGACGAAACCATCGATTTAAACAAAAAAGGCGACCGCTGGGAATGATTTCACCGGCGCGGGTAATTGTTGAAGAATTGATCGTACTTAGCCGTACGTGAGATTCTTCAACAATTGCGCGCAACGCAGATATTGAGTTTTTTACAAAGCCGTCATGCTTAGAGCGGCCATACCAGCATAATCAACGGCACCGCCACAACAATGGCCACTATGGAAACCGGCAGCCCCAACCGCCAGTAATCGCCAAAGCGGTAACCACCGGGCGCCATGACCAGGGCGTTGGACTGGTGGCCCACCGGCGTCATAAACGCGCACGATGCCCCCACCGCCACTGCCATCAAAAGCGGGTCAACCGAAACGCCCATGCCGTTTGCCAGGCTGATGCCGATGGGCGCCATCAAAACCGCCGCAGCCGCGTTGTTGATCACGTTTGAAAGCATCATGGTTCCCGCCATCAATATCGCCACGGTGACGGCCGGGGAAAAATGATGGGACAAAACCAGGAGCTGGCCTGCAATCAGCTCCGCCCCCCCGGTACTCTCCAGGGCTTCCCCCAGGGGGAACATCGCACCCAGCAAAATAATGATGGGCCAGTCAATGCTCTGGTATATCTGGCTCACCGAAATCAGGCCCACCAGCACCATCACCAGCGCAGCCCCGGTAAACGCCACATGAACCGGCAGCACGTTCAACGCTGCCAGGGCCATGGCCCCAGCAAAAATACCCACCGCCGGGATCACCTTTTTGGGCTGGTCCAGCCGCAAACCCCGCTCGGCCAGGGGCAGGAGCCGGTACTGCCGGATGACGTTCTGAAGATTTTCCTCGCTCCCCTGCAGAAGGAGAATGTCGCCAATGACCAGGCGGGTCCGCCCGAGGCGCGTCTTAAGGCGCTCGCCCTGGCGCGCAACGGACAAAAGGTTGACCCGGTGTATCCTGCGGAGGTTGAGCCCGATCGCCGTGTGACCGGCCATGGGCGAATCCGGCGTAATAACGGCCTCAATGATACTGATGTCATCCGATCCCAGGGTCGCCTTGCAGTCCCCCTTGCATTCGGCCAGTTCAAGGTCCGCTATATCGATCATCGTTTTTAAATCGTCCGGGGTCGCTTCCACCACGAGGATGTCCCCCGCCTCGATAATCTGGTGCCATGACGGCACCGGTATATGCTTGTCCTGGCGCACAAGCCGTACGATCGTGGCTTCCACATCCCCTTCCATCTTCGACGTGAGGTGATAGATCGTCTGACCGACGTATTTGGACTTTTCAGGAACCACCACTTCGCTGATATAGTCTTCGATCTGGAAAAGGTTCTCGGAAGACCCCGCCCCATCGCGCCGGGGCGTCAACCGCCATCCCACCAAAG
>PWOG01000036.1 GCA_003557565.1 Desulfobulbaceae bacterium | reverse complement strand
TGATTTCGAGCAGGGTAAATCCCCTTTGTGGTCGGGTCCGTCGATTCATGGGATAAAGCCTGTGCCGTCAGTGATGGTAATGACCACGGCATGGCCGTTGGCCACTTCAATGGTTTGCGCGGCGGTAAACTCGGCGCCGGTTTCGGGATCGGCGCCGTCATGGGGCCGGCCCCATTCATCAAAGGAGATGGTGAAAGTGCCGACACTCACCCCCGCCGGCAGGCTCACGGTAGCCGTCTCTTCCCCCGGAAAGACACCGGTGTTGGTACTGTCGCCGCCGGAAAAAAGCCAATAACCGCCGCCATCAGATTCGACCCCCCAGCTGGTATCGGAAAACATGGCCCGGATCTGGGCGTGCCGCAGGTGTACCTTGAGCTTGTCGGCGGCCGCCACCACCCGGCGGTGGTCGTCATCACCCAGCCGCCCGGCCGCCACCGCCGCCAGGACGCCGATAATAACCAGCACCGCGATGATCTCCACCAGGGTAAACCCCGCCGGCCTTGCCTGCCCATGGGTGCCTGTCACCCCCATAAATTCCCCCGCCCCGGAATCAAACCGTCCGTCCATGAAAAATCAGCCTCCGCCGACTTGGCCCAACTCACCGAGGTGACGAAAAATCTACCCCGATGGCGGCGGTGGACCGCGACGGAGAAGCCGCCAGCTCGGCGCGCCCGTGCAAAACTACCACACCCCCGGTTCCACCGTCAACCATTCCCGGCCCCCGACATCCGCTTACCATTTCGCCCCCGTGATCACTTACATTTTGACGGCTCCTTTAGGATTTGCCCCGGTTAACCTGGCGGCAACCGGGGCAAATCCGCAACAAAATCATCAGGTGCCACAGCATTCCGTGGTTGACATTTTTCCGGCAACTTGTGAAAGTTGTAAGACCGCTTTATGTTCCCGGTTATGGGTACGGGGTACACGGCCAATATGCCCTGTTTTATCCGCTTTTTCACCATATAAAATCAAGGATCGCAACCATGAGCAAAAAAGACTGGAAGGCTGAAACCATCGCCCTGCACGGCGGCCATACCCCGGACATCGCCACCCGCAGCCGGGCCGTGCCCATCTACCAGACCACCAGCTATGTCTTTGCCGACACCGACGACGCCGCCTCGCTCTTTTCCCTCAAACCCGAGGTTTGGGCGCCCCGGCTCAACCTGGATACCGAGGGTCTGCGCCCCGAGGATTTCAAGCCGGAGGCCACCGGCAATATCTATACCCGGATCATGAACCCCACCACCGATGTCCTGGAACGGCGGATGATGATGCTGGAAGGCGGGGTGGGAGCCCTGGCCACCAGTTCCGGCTCTTCGGCCATCACCTACGCCATCATGAATATCTGCGAGGCCGGCCATAACGTGGTGTCCGCCTCCAGCCTGTACGGCGGCACCTACAATCTTTTGCAGCACACCCTGCCCCGCTACGGGATCACCACCACCTTCGTCGATGCCGACCGGCCGGAAGACTTCGCCGGGGCCATCAACGAAAATACACGCTGCCTGTTTCTGGAAACCATCGGCAACCCCCGCCTGGACATCCCCGATATTGCCCGGATCGCCGAAATCGCCCATGCCGCCGGCATTCCCCTGATTGTCGACAACACCGTGCCCACCCCGGCGCTCTGTCGCCCCATCGAGCACGGCGCCGATATCGTGGTGCACTCCCTGACCAAGTTCTGTGGCGGACACGGCAACTCCATCGGCGGGGTCATCGTCGATTCCGGCAAATTTCCCTGGAAGGAGAGCGGCAGGTTCCCCATGTTCACCGAACCGGACTCCTCCTACGGGGGGGTGGTCTGGAGTGAGGCGGTGGGAGCGGCCGCTTATGTGATCCGCGCCCGGACCATTCTGCTGCGGGATACCGGGGCCTGTCTGTCGCCGATGAACAGCTTTCTCATCATTCAGGGTATTGAAACCCTGACCCTGCGCATGGCGCGACACTGTGAAAACGCCATGGCGGTGGCCAAATACCTGCAGAATCACCCCGCCGTGGAATGGGTGTTGTATCCGGGACTGGAATCCCACCCCAGCCACGCCATGGCCGGACGCTATCTGCAAGGCGGCTACGGGGCCCTGGTGGGCTTCGGGATCAGGGGCGGCCTGGAGGCCGGCCGCAAGTTCATCAACAGCCTGCAACTGTTCAGCCATCTGGCCAACATCGGTGATGCCCGCAGCCTGGCCATTCACCCGGCCTCCACCACCCATTCCCAGTTGACCCCCGACCAGCAGCTGGCGGCCGGGGTCTCGCCGGATTTTATTCGCCTGTCGGTGGGTTTGGAACACCAGGATGATATCCTGGCCGATCTCAAGCAGGCGCTGGAGTAAACTCTGGCCCACGGAAAAAACAGCGACCCCCTAGCTGTCGCGACTATTTACCAACACGGCTGCTTTGCTTATTATATGTTTTTAAGGTAACCTCGTTAGATATGATCAAGACATCTTCTGCAACCATGAAAGCAGCCCGTTTGAAGAAAGCCGCCCGCTTGGGGCGCCGCCTGTTTCTGCTGTTGCTGCTGTGCGCCCCTTTGCTGGCCGCCGTCATCGAACCCGGGATGGTGACCGGGGACGACCGGGAAACAGCGGCCGGGGTACCGCCGGTGGTGGTGTTGACCGTTGATGGAGCCATCGGCCCGGCCACCGCCGACTACATCCGGCAGGGCCTGCACCGGGCCGAGGTCGCCGACGCTCAACTGGTGGTGCTGCGGATGGACACTCCCGGCGGGCTTGATACCGCCATGCGGGAGATCATTAAGGATATCCTGGCCTCGCCGGTGCCGGTGGCCACCTATGTCCATCCCTCCGGGGCCCGGGCCGCCAGCGCCGGCACCTATATTCTC
>PWOG01000212.1 GCA_003557565.1 Desulfobulbaceae bacterium | reverse complement strand
CCGGCGGTCTGGCAGGCGGTAATCCCGGAAATCATGGCCCAGGGGGAGAATTTTGGCCGCGGCACCAGTGGTTCGGGGCGCATGGTGCTGGTGGAATTTGTCAGCGCCAATCCCACCGGCCCCCTGAGCGTGGGACATGGCCGTCAGGCGGTGCTGGGAGACGCCATCGCCAAGCTGCTTAGCGCCGTAGGCTACACCGTGAGCCGGGAATATTATTACAACGATGCCGGCCGCCAGATGCTGGTGCTGGGGGAATCGGTGCGGGCGCGCTATCTGGAACTGCTGGACGAGCCGTCCGAGTTTCCCGAGGATGGCTATCAGGGGGAATATATCCGGGATATCGCCCGGGCTCTGGTGGAGCAGCAGGGTGAGTCTTTGAAGGGGGCAGCCGATCATCTTCCCTTCACCCAAAAGGCCGAAGAGGTCATCTTCGCCGATATCAAGTCCACCCTGGACCGCCTGGGGATCAGGTTCGACAATTACTACAACGAACACACCCTCTACGAGCAGGGCCTGGTGGACGATGTGGTGACCAACCTGCGACAACAGGGACTGGTGTACGACCACGAAGGAGCGGTGTGGTTCAAAACCACCGAGTTCGGCCTTGAACAGGACCGGGTGATCATCAAGTCCAGCGGCGAGCCCACTTACCGCCTGCCTGATATCGCTTATCACCGGGAAAAGATGCGGCGCGGATACGACTGGATGGTCAACGTGCTGGGCTCCGATCATATCGCCACGGTGCCCGACGTCATGGCCGGGATCAAGGCCCTGGGCTACGAGCCGGAAAAAGTGACCACCGTGATTCACCAGTTCGTCACCCTGATCCGGGAGGGGCAGCAGGTGAAAATGTCCACCCGCAAGGCCACCTTCGTCACCGTTGATGAACTGCTGGACATGGTGGGGGTCGATGTGACCCGGTTTTTTTTCCTGATGCGCAAGGCCGACAGTCAGCTGGAGTTCGATCTGGATCTGGCCACCAAGGAAAGCCAGGAAAATCCGGTCTATTACGTCCAGTACGCCCATGCCCGCCTGTGCAGCATCGAGCGCCAGGCCAGGGAGAAGGGGCTGGACCCCGACGCCCTGTCCGGGGTTGATTACACCCGCCTGGAACTGGAGGAAGAACTGGCTCTGCTCCAGGCCATGGCCGGCCTGCCTTCCTTTTTGGACGGCGCCGCCGAGGCCCTGGAGCCGCACCGGATAGTTTTTTACCTCCAGGATCTGGCGGCAAAATTCCATGGGTATTACAATCGCCACCGGATCGTCGGCGAGGATCAGGAGTTAAGCCGGGCTCGCCTGGCTCTGGCCGGAGCCCTGCGGGTGGTCTTTGCCAACGGGCTGACGCTGATCGGGGTGAGTACTCCGGAAACCATGTAGGGGCGGCCCGGTTTTTGCGGGGTGAACCGGTCCCCCGGCCACGGAGACCGGCTACCGAGGGTGTTTTGTAATGGCGGCGGCGCGACGAAAAAAAAAGAATACGGTGGTCAAGATTGAACTGGGTTGGGGTGGTTTGCTCAGCCTGGGGGTGGTGATATTTTGTATATTTCTTTGGATGTTTTTGTTGGGGCTTTGGGTCGGGCAGGGTATTCTGGCCCCGAGGCCGGAGGTGATCGCCATGGGCCGGGGGCCTTTGCCGGGCGGGGAAATGGAGGCTACGGTATGGCAGGCGGCGGCATTGAGCCCGGACAACCGCCCGGCTGGCCGGGAACAAGCATTTATGCCGGTGATCAAACATGATGATAAACGGATAACATGATGGACGCACACCAGGCATGTGAAAGCAGGCGCGCCCGGGGCGACGACCATTATGGCCAGGATTAACGGTTACATGACCACTTGTGATAACAAAGATAACAATAACAACAGGGTGCCCCAGGCCGACCCGGCTTTTTTGATCCGCTCCGCCCGGATGGATGACGTCCGTCAGATTTACGCCCTGCTGCAGTTTTTTGCCGGCCACAACCTGCTGTTGGGCCGTTCTTTCAGTTCTCTTTACGATCATCTCCGGGATTTCAAGGTGGCGGTGGCCACCGACGATGAAAAGCAGATCATGGGGGTTTGCTCTTTGCATATATGCTGGGAGAATCTGGCGGAGATCCGCTCCCTGGCGGTGGCCGAGAGTTATCAGCACACCGGCATCTGTCGGGCCCTGGTTCTGGCCTGCCTGGCCGAGGCCCGGGACTACGGCATCACCAGGGTCTTTACCCTGACCTATCAACCCGAATTTTTTAAAAAAATAAATTTTCGTCCGATTGACAAAAGCCAGTTGCCCCACAAGGTGTGGAGCGACTGTATCAATTGCCCGATGTTTCCCGATTGCAACGAAGAGTCGCTGATCTGGGAGGCCGAGACTTAAAGGCCCCCGGTTCGGCGTTCAAGGAGAAGACCCGATGCTGGACAAAGTACTGAAGAAGCTGTTTGGCAGCCAGAACGAGCGCATGCTGAAGGCCATGGGGCCGCTGGTGGAGCGGATCAACGCCCTGGAACCCCAGATGGAGGCCCTGGATGACCCCGCTTTGGCCGCCAAAACCGACGAGTTCCGGCAACGTCTGGAGCAGGGGGCCACCCTCGACGATCTGCTGCCCGAGGCCTTTGCCGTGGTCCGCGAGGCCTCCCGCCGGATTCTTGAAATGCGTCATTTCGATGTTCAGCTCATCGGTGGCATCGTCCTGCATCAGGGCAAGATCGCGGAAATGAAGACCGGCGAAGGCAAGACCGTGGTGGCCACCCTGGCCGTCTATCTCAACGCCCTTCCCGGGCGCGGGGTGCACGTGGTAACGGTAAACGACTACCTGGCCCGCCGGGACGCCGAATGGATGGGCCGGCTCTACAATTTCCTGGGCTTGAGCTTCGGGGTCGTGGTTCCGGGAGTCGATGACGCCGGGCGCAAGGAGGCCTACGCCGCCGATGTGACTTACGGGACCAACAACGAGTTCGGCTTCGATTACCTGCGGGACAACATGAAGTTCAGCCTGGAGGATTTCTGTCAACGGGATCCCAACTTCGCCATTGTCGACGAGGTGGACAGTATTCTCATCGACGAGGCCCGAACCCCGCTGATCATCTCCGGGCCCGCCGATGTGTCCACCGATCTCTACGTCAAGGTGGACTCCCTGATCCCCCGTTTCAAGGCCGAAACCCATTACACCGTTGATGAAAAGGCCAAATCCGTCGCCCTCACCGAGGAGGGGGTGGCCCTGGGCGAGCAGCTGCTGGAGGTGGAGAACCTCTATGACCCGCGCAATATCGAGCAGCTGCATCATCTTAATCAGGCTCTAAAGGCCCATGTCATGTTTAAGCGCGACGTCGATTACCTGGTCCGCGACGGTCAGGTGGTGATCGTTGATGAGTTCACCGGCCGGGCCATGACCGGGCGGCGCTTCAGCGACGGGCTGCACCAGGCCCTGGAGGCCAAGGAAGGGGTCAAGGTGGAACGGGAAAACCAGACCCTGGCCTCGGTCACCTTTCAGAACTATTTCCGGATGTACAATAAACTTGCGGGAATGACCGGTACCGCCGACACCGAGGCCGCCGAGTTCAAGAAAATCTACAACCTGGATGTGATGGTGATTCCCACCCATCATCCCATGGTCAGTATCGACTACCCCGATGCCATCTATAAGACCCTGGATGCCAAATACCGGGCCATAGTCCGCGAGATCAAAGAGCTGCACGAGTATGGCCAGCCGGTCCTGGTGGGCACGGTCAGCATCGATGTGTCGGAAAAGATTTCCGGCCTGCTCAAGAAGGAAAAGATTCCCCATGAGGTGCTCAACGCCAAGCAGCATGACCGGGAGGCGGAAATCGTCGCCGAGGCCGGGCAGAAAGGCAGGGTTACCATCGCCACCAACATGGCCGGCCGGGGGACGGATATCAAGCTCGGCGAGGGGGTGGCTGAGCTGGGCGGGCTGCATATTCTGGGCACCAGCCGCCACGATTCGCGGCGTATCGACAATCAGCTCCGGGGGCGCTCCGGTCGCCAGGGCGATCCCGGTTCCTCTCGCTTTTTCCTGTCCTTGGAAGACGACCTGTTGCGGGTCTTCGGCTCCGACCGGATTTCCGGGATCATGGACCGGTTGGGCATGGAGGAAGACGAGCCCATCGAACACAACATGATCAGCAAGGCCATAGAAAACGCCCAGCGCAAGGTGGAGGGTCACAACTTTGAAATCCGCAAGCACCTGCTGGAATACGATGATGTCATGAATAAGCAGCGTGAGGTCATCTATGGCCAGCGCCGCGAAGTTCTGGAAAGCACCGACCTCCGGGATGTGGTGCTGGAGATGGTCACCGAGCAGGTCAAAGCCCTGGCGGCGGACACCGGGGATGCCAACATCCCATCGGAAGACTGGGACTGGGCGACTCTGGAAGAGCGCTTCGCCGATCTTTTTTTCTTCCCGTTGGGGTGGGACGAAGAGACCAAGAGGGAACTTAACGCCGCCGAACTGGAGTCGCGGCTGCTGGACCTGGTAATTTCACGCTACGACGAACGGGAAGCGGAGATCGGTTCGGCAAACATGCGTCAGCTTGAACGGATCCTGCTTTTACAGATGGTGGACAACCACTGGAAGGAACACCTGCTCAACATGGATCATCTCAAGGAGGGCATCGGCCTGCGCGGTTACGGCCAGAAAAACCCGCTGATCGAGTACAAGCGGGAAGGCTTCAAGATGTTTGGCGAGATGATAGAAAGAATGCAGGAACAGACGGTGCGTACCATGTTCCGGGTGCGCCTGGTTAAAAGCGAAGATGTTGAGCAGATTGAGTCCCAGCAGCGCAGCCGGCGGCAGCCCATGCAGCTCAGCCGCGGCGAAGGCGGGGACAACAGGGCGCAGACCCGCCGACCGGTGACCCGCCAGGGCGAGAAAGTGGGGCGTAACGCACCCTGTCCCTGCGGCAGCGGCAGGAAGCACAAACATTGCTGTGGCCGGCAGTAGTTATGGGTTTTAGGTATTTGTCGTCATGTTTTTGATAAAAAATACTGCTCGTTTCCGCAAAATGTATTAAAGGGAGCCGATGCCTGATCACTCTTATTAACGGTCAGCATGCTTAGCTCACCTGATCACGTTTAGTAACTGGAAGAGGAGTGGGAAACGATGTCTATCTTGAAAAAAATCATTGGCGGTTTCAGCCTGATCATCCTGTTGATGGTCCTGATAGGGGTTGGCAACAGTCTGGCAGTTCGCGGCATTCAGCAGCAAAGCGAAGATATTGTCACCGGCCTGAAACTTGACAGTGAACTGGCCCAGCGGGAGGTGGATCACCTGGCCTGGGCGGCACAGGTTAGGGATTTTATCGATGATGGCGGCGCCACCCATCTCAATGTCGAGACGGATCATCGCCAATGCGGTTTTGGCCGCTGGTATTACGGCGATGGCCGGCGCCATGCCGAGCAGCTGGTGCCCTCGCTGGCTCCCATCCTGGCAAGAATTGAGCAGCCCCACCGCCAGCTGCACGAATCGGCGATAGCCATTGAGCAGGCCGCCGGGACCCAGGGCCGTCAGGAAGCCGCCCGGATTTACGCCCAGGAGAGCGCGCCGGCCCTGCAGGGAGTCCAGAGTCTGCTGGGAGATATCCGCCGGGAAGCCGGGGCTGAGGTGAGCAGTCGGGAGGAAGCCGCTCGGGCCACCATGAGCACCAGCGCCCTGGTGGTCAGCGGCTCACTGGTGGCGGGGGCCCTGTTTGTGGCCCTGGTAGGTTTGTTGACCTACCGGGGGCTGACCTCGATCATGGGTAATATCGGCCGGGAAATGGGCGACGGGGCCGACCAGGTGGCCGGGGCCGCCGACGAGGTGGCGACTTCCAGTCAGAGCCTGGCCGAAGGGGCCACTGAACAGGCCGCGTCGGTGCAACAAATCTCCGCCTCCCTGGACCAGGTCACCGCCATGACCCAGCGGGATGCCGACAATATCCATCAGGCCAACAGCCTGATGGATGAGACCGGCCGGATAATCAGCACCGCCGAGGATTCCATGCGGCGCCTGGTGACCTCCATGCAGGACATCACCCAGGCCAGTGCCGAGACCCAGAAGATTGTCCAGACCATCGACGAAATTGCCTTTCAGACCAACCTGCTGGCCCTGAATGCGGCGGTGGAGGCGGCCCGGGCCGGCGAGGCCGGGGCCGGGTTTGCAGTGGTGGCCGACGAGGTGCGTAATCTGGCCATGCGGGCGGCCGAGGCCGCTCAAAACACCTCTGGTTTGATCGACGGGACGGTGAACAAGATCCAGAGCGGTTCCACTCTGGTCGATGAAACCAGTGCCAGCTTTAAAACCACCACCGAGTCCATTACCAAGATTTCGGCCCTGATCCGGGAGATCTCCGAGTCGTCGGCGGAACAGTCCAAGGCCGTGGGGCAGGTCAGTTCCGCCATCAGTGAAATAGACATAGTGATTCAGCGTAACGCCGCCACCGCCGAGGAATCGGCCTCGGCATCCGAGGAACTGAGCGCCCAGGCAGCGGTCCTGCGCGACATGGTACGCCGGATGATCAGGGTCGTCGGCGGTATCGACGACAACGATTTTTCATCCCAGGGAAAAGGCGCGGCCGGCAAACTCAAGCAGGACTTCTCCGGAACCGGCCGCAGTACTGGCCGGGCCCACCCGGCGACCCAGCGCAAGGCCCTGCCCGGACCGGCGGCCAAAGGGACAGCGGCCAGAACAGCGGCGGCCGGTGGGGCCGGAGCCGCCGGATCGGGTTCAAGATTTGGGGCCGGTAAAAACCAGTCGACGGAGAAGAAAAAGAACATCGACGAAATCTTTCCCATGGATGATGATGATTTCGAAGATTTCTAGGACCCTATAAATCTTATATGAGGCGGTAGAGTATGGAGGTGCGGGGTTTTAAGGCGGCGGCGGTGAGGTCCGGGATCCGGAGCAAGGATCGCCTGGATCTGGGACTGATAATCAGCGAGGTTCCCGCCGCCGCCGCCGGGGTCTTTACCACCAACCGGGTGCAGGCGGCACCGGTGGTGCTGGGCCGGCAACGGCTGGCCGGCGGCCGGGCCCAGGCGATTCTGGTCAATTCCGGGATCGCCAACGCCTGCACCGGCGCCACGGGCATGCTCAATGCCCGTCTGTGCGGCGCCATGGCCGGAGATGCCCTGGGGATTGAGGAAGGACTGGTGCAGCCGGCCTCCACCGGGGTTATCGGCATGCAGCTCGATGTGGAGTGCTTTCGCCTGGGGATACCCCGGTTGCGATCCATCATCACCGGCGAGGAGGCCGCCGACCAGGCTGCCGGCCAATCCGGGGAATCGGGCTTGAACGCCGTGGCCCGGGCGATCATGACCACCGATACGGTGCCCAAAACCGCCGCCAGGAGCTGTCTCATCGACGGGGTGGAGGTGCGGCTGGCCGGGGTGGCCAAGGGGGCGGGGATGATCATGCCGGACATGGCCACCATGCTCTGCTTCATCCTCACCGACGCCGCCGTTGAGCCCAAACTCCTGCGCGCCATGCTCAAGCGGAGCGTGGACGCATCATTCAATCGGATCAGCATTGATGGCGACACCAGTACCAACGACACCGTGCTGATGATGGCTAACGGACGGGCGGGTACGCCGCCGCTGGTGGCCGAGACGGAGGCGCAGCTCGAGTTCCAGCAGCAGCTTGACGACCTTTGCCTGGACCTGGCCCGCCAGATCGTCCGAGACGGGGAAGGAGCCAGCAAGCTGGTGACCATCCGGGTGGAAAAGGCCGCCGACGCCGAGCAGGCCAGCCTGGCGGCTCGCACCATAGCCAACTCCAGTCTGGTTAAAACCGCCTTTTTCGGGGAAGACGCCAACTGGGGGCGGATCATTGCCGCCCTGGGTCGATCCGGGGCCGAATTCGATCCCGAGGCGGTGAATATCTCCTTTGACGACGTGGTCATGGTTCAAGGCGGGATCGGCCTGGGCGCCGACGCCGAGGCCCGGGCCACCGAAGTGCTGCATCGGCCCGAGTTTACGGTCACCATCAACCTGGAGGCCGGTTCCGCCGCCGCCGACTACCTTACCTGCGATTTTTCCCTGGACTACGTCAGAATCAACGCCGATTACCGCACCTGAGCCGGTGAACAAAGCTTAAGTAAGCGTTCAGCAGTGCCGCAGATTCGGGCACCCAAAGCGGCGCCGCGTACTCGGGTACGCAAGCCGCTTCGGGTGCTCGAAGGTGCGGTGCTGCTGAACGCTTACCCTAGTCGTTGTGCTGGCTGGCGCAGGAGAGGATGAGTTCTTCCTCGGCCTCGGCCAGGACTTCCCTGGCCTCGGCCACGTCCCGGGTGATCTGGGCGGTCAGCTCCTCGGGGCCGCTGAACTTGCGTTCACCCCGCAGGTGTTTGAGCAGATTGATCTTGATGGGCTGGCCGTAAATATCCTGGTTGAAATCGAAAATATGGGTCTCTGCGGCCAGCCGGCTGTCGGCGAAGGTGGGGTTGTAGCCGATATTCAGCACCCCGCCGTAGCATTTACCGCCGTAGACCACCTGGGTGACATAGACCCCGTGTTTGGGGCAGAGGTCGTTTTCATTGAGGCTCAGGTTGGCGGTGGGAAAGCCCAGGATGTTACCCCCTCTTTTCTTGCCCATTTGAACCACTCCCCGTAGCTGGTAGTACCGGCCCAGCAGCTTGGTCACCTCTTCCATCCGGCCGGCGGTGACCAGCTCCCGGACTTTGCTGCTGCTGACCACCATGCCGTCCACCTTGAAGGCCGGGATCACCCGCACCGTGAAACCTCGCTGTCGGCCGCAGGCTTCCAGAAATTCGGCGTTTCCCTGGCGACCCTTGCCGAAAGCGTAATCGTATCCCACCACCAGTTCTTTTACTCCCAGGGTTTCGACCAGCACCCGGTCGACAAAATGTTCCGCGTCCATGGCGGCGAATTCTTTGGTAAAGGGGAGGACCAGCAGAACATCGACGCCGGCCATGGCGATCAGTTCCACCTTTTGCTCATAGGTGGAAATCAGCTTGATGCCGATATCCGGCCGCACCACCTGCAGGGGGTGGGGCTCGAAGGTGATGGCAATGCCGGTGCCCCGGTGACGCCGGGCCAGGTCGCTGACGGTGTTGAAAAGCTGCTGATGACCCATGTGAACGCCGTCGAAGTTGCCGATGGTTACACAGGCGTAAGGGAAAGGACCGGAGATTTGGTCCAGACTGGTATAAATTTTCATGGTCATAAATAAGATCCGGCGGTTTGCCCGCTCCTTGGCCGCCACTGGCAGCTAATTGTATTTGCGTAAGCTTGACGTAAGCAACAGGGCTTTTGACGAGCCTTTCCGATTTGTCTTGACAAACGGGCCGGAAAACCTATATTATCGCCACTTCATTTGGTGCTGCCGAAGTGGCGGAATTGGTAGACGCGCTAGGTTCAGGGTCTAGTGGGGGTTACCCCGTGGGAGTTCGAGTCTCCCCTTCGGCACCATTCAGGCAGCAAAAGCGCAATCCTTTGGGTTTGCGCTTTTTTTTTGTTTCTCCAAAGCGGCGCCGGTTCTGTTCCGGCCGAGAGTTGTTCGTTTTCTACTGATCTTGCCGGCAAAAGTCAAGATAAGCGTAAACGTTCAGCCGCACCCCACCTTCGGGCGATCAGCCAAGCTTACGGACGCGGCGCTTGGCTGCAAGACCTCATCCGGGGCACGGCTGAACGTTTACAGCCCGTTAAAACAACACGTTGTTGGCCCCGGTGAACGGTTACAGACAAGCATTGGCCGGATTGCTAAATAAGGGTTGAACCGGCCGTGGAAATAAGGCAAAGTAGCAATTTGCTGTATGCATTGATAAGTCCGCAGAAGGTCAAAGGTGTCGGCGCGTTGTTGAGCCTGCGGGGCAAGCCGGTGAAAGTGAGCCGCTAAGTGGCGGGCTTTGATCAGAGGTTTATATAATTAATCAGTTAACCGGAATTTGAGGACAGTTTTATGGCATGGGACAATCAGCAACCCCCCTGGGGACAGCGCAAGGGCGGCCAGTCTCCGGAAGAGCAATTGGCGGCTCTGGTTAAAAAAATCAAGGCCTTTTTCGAAGGCGGCGGCCAGGGCGGCGACGGCCATGGCTCCGGCGGCTCCAGTGGGCCCGGAATCAACCCCGGGCTGATTGCCGGGGTGATCGGGGTGATCCTGGTGGTTTTTCTGCTCTTCTCCTCCTTCTACTCCATCCGGCCGGGAGAACAGGGGGTGGTGTTGCGCCTGGGCGCTTATCATGACACCACCCATCCCGGCCTGAACTTCAAGGTGCCCCTGGTGGATCAGGTGCACAAGGTGGACATGGAGTCGGTGCGGAAAGAGCAGTTCGGTTTTCGTACCCGGCGGGTAGCCGACCGCACCCAGTATCAGAAGGAGGGCTACACCCGGGAGTCGCTGATGCTCACCAGCGACCGTAACGTGATCGACATGGAATGGGTCGTGCAGTACCGGGTAGCGGACCCTTTTCTTTTTATGTTCCGGGTCCGCGATATCAGCCCGGCGGTGCGGGATGTCAGCGAGATGACCCTGCGCCGGCTGGTGGGCAACATGGACTTTGACGCGGTGCTGGACGGCCGGGCCGTGCTGGCCGACGCCATGTCCCGGGAGCTTCAGGAAACCCTGGACCGTTATGAAAGCGGGGTTCAGATCATCACCGTGCAGCTGCAGGACGTCAACCCACCGGAACCGGTCAAGCCCGCCTTCAACGAGGTCAACGAGGCCGACCAGGATATGCAGCGGCTGATCAACGAGGCCGAAGAGATCTACAACCGCGAGGTGCCCCGGGCCCGGGGTGATGCCCGCCGGATCGTGGAAGAGGCCCACGGTTACAAGGTGGAACGGGTCAACGAGGCCCAGGGCCAGACCGCCCGCTTCACCGCCCTGCTGGAAGAATATGATCGGGCTCCCGAGGTAACCCGGCAGCGGCTTTACCTTGAGACCATGCGTGAGGTTCTGCCCAAGGTGGAAGAGGTGGTGGTCATCGACAGTGAACAGAAATCCCTGCTGCCCCTGCTCAATCTCGGGGGCGGCGGCCTCAAGGCCGGCAACTGAGCAGTAACAACAACGGTTAAGCTAATCGGAGGCTTTCGTGAAAAATATAGTTCGTTTCATTCTGATCGCAGTTATAAATCAGGGTATCCCCCTCATTGAGATGACCGGCAAGCTCAAATTTAGTTTTTAATATGTTTTCCCTGCTTCCGAATAAGCCGATATGGGCATCTCCGATGAAGGTTATAACTCCGGCAGCAGGTCTTGCCACCTCGCACAGCTGCGCTATCTCTCCCGGATGATTTGCCCCCATCTCAAGAATTGCAGCACGGGTCTTTTCTTCGATTGCAAGCAGTGAAAGAGAAAGCCCCAGTATGTTGT
>PWOG01000304.1 GCA_003557565.1 Desulfobulbaceae bacterium | reverse complement strand
TTGAATATTAAAATTATATTCTTCCTGCTGGTTAGTGTGGGGCTGTTCAGAACGGACTTAAAAGACATGGTGGTGCGCCAGGATACCGGCGAGGTACACACCGACGGCATTCCCATCGACAGCTACACCAACGTGGAAAGGGCCCGGGTGCAGGGCACGGAGCTGGCCGCCAACCTGGTGCTCAACCAGGCCTGGTCGGCGCAGGCGGGTTTTACCTGGACCGACTCGGAAAACCGGGATACCGGCAACGAATTGCCCTTCACTCCCCAAACCGTGTTCACCTTCAGTCCCACTTACGTTCACCAGCCCTGGAACCTGGGGGTGAGCCTGCAGTTCAACCAGGTGGGCCGCCAGTACCGCGACGCCGCCAACACCCAGGAGGTGAGTTCCCATACGGTGATCGACGCCCGGCTCTGGCACGATCTTAACCAACACCTCCGGTTTTCCATGGAGGGCCGCAACCTGACCGCCTCGGCCCGGGGCGACGACGATTACGCCTTCCGGATGGGCCGCAGCGTCAGCGCCTCACTGGAAATGAATTTTTGATAACCTCGCAAAAACCCGCCAAACGAGTTGGTCGGTAACGTGAAAACAATTAGTTAAAAAGCGTGCCCAGTCGGCGGCGCGGCTTTTTGCAACGCCGACAATTTTTAAACTGAATAAAAAAGGAGATTCAGATGACCCGTATCATTTATCGTTGGCTGTTGCCGGCCCTGCTGCTGGCTCTGGTCCTGGCCCCGGTTCCGGCCCTGGCCCATTATCCCTGGCTGTTGCCCGAGCAGTTCCGCCTGCCGGTGGCGCAACCGCTGGAGTTGAGCGTCGGCTGGGGGCACACTTTTCCCCGGAACGGTTATTTACCGGCCGAGCAGCTGGAATATTTTTATCTGCTGGATCCCGCCGGCCAACGGCTTGAAGTACAGCCCGCCACCGGTGGCCAGGAGCCTTTATTCACCACCGCCGCCCTGGCAACCCCTGGCACCTACCTGGTTGCGGCCCAGCGCCGGGGCGGTTATTACACCCGCACCACCGAAGGCGGCCGCAGCCAGTCCAAAAAAGAACTGGCCAATGCCATCAGTTGCTCTTATACCGTCAACACCATGAAGGCGGTAGTGCAGGCCGGCGCCGAGCTTACCGCCCCCGACCGGGTCCTGGGGCAGGATCTGGAGTTGATTCCCGGTCACAACCCGTCGGCCTTGCAGCCCGGCGATAAACTGCCGTTTCAGCTGTTGCGGGACGGTCAACCCCTAAGCGCCGAATTTCGGGCCACCTATGCTGGTTATTCGGCCACGGGGGATGGATATGCCCACCAGGGAGAAACCGATGAACAAGGGAACGCCGGCCTGCCGCTGTCCGCTCCCGGCCCCTGGATAATCGTAGCCGAACAGCGCACCCCGTACCCGGCCCGGGCCACGTGCGACCATTTGGTGCACCGAACCATCTTCACCTTCCAGGTGGAGGAGCCATAAGCACCGGCCTTGCAGCCAGGTGCTGCGTACACCGGCTGCTCAAGCCTGGCTGATCGCCCAAAAGATGCGGTGCCGCTGGGCGTTTACGGCTGCTTTTCGTCGCGGCGGCAGCCCGGGGGGCGGCAAATTCAGACCATATCCGCTATGCCAACACCAGTGAGGTTCGCCATGACCATACCCCGACCACCCGCAGCAGCCCGCCGCGCTCATCATTGCCGACTGCCGCTGCTGTTGCTGCTTCTTACCCTGCTGTTTCCCGCCGGCGCCGCGGCCCACGCCCTGCATTACCGGGTGGACGAACAGGGCATCAGCGCCCGCTTTTTTTACGCCGCCGATCAGCCGGTCAGCTACGCGCAATACGAAATCTTTGGCCCCGGCGACACCCTGGTCTACAAACAGGGCCGCACCGACCGCCAGGGTTTCGTCTCCTTTTGGCCGGACCGGCCGGGCACCTGGATCATCAAGATACGGGATGACTCGGAACACGGCATGCACGGCCAGGATATCGAAATCGAGATCGGCGAGGGGCTGAGGCTGGAATCCTACCAAAAACCCTTGGTGGCCAATCACCTTGCCGCCTTCATGGGGATCAGCGTCATTCTGTTCCTCTACAGCCTGTGGGTGCAGTGGTCCCACCGCCGCCGGGCTGGTTTTTCCGGCCCGGGCGGCGCCGATAGAGCCAGTCATAAAGACCGGTAAGCGACAGCAGCAGCAGACCGGCGCCGCCGACGGGGATGATCAGCATGTACCATATCCCCAGCCACTTTTCGAAGATGCGGCCGTTGTGGATCTCGAAAAGCCAGTGCCACAGCGACATCGGGGTTTGCCGGCCGATTTCGGCGGGCATCCGGGGAGGGTGGCCCTGGGCTCGAGGGTTTATCGGCATCATGCCGTCGTGGTAGTCCACCCGGAAGCGGGGGATGCCTTCTTCCATCACCACCGCGCTGAGCAGGTCGTTGCTCATGTACGGGTTGCCGCCCCGCAGGCCGGGCCGGGGCAGGCGCTGGGTCCGGCCGCTGTTTTCCTCCCACAGATACAACCCGGAAAAGGAGCCCACCAGGACCAGCCCGGGCTCCACTTCCTCCAGCACCGTCGCCCCCATGCCGTGGATGGGCACGGGCACTTGCCGCCGGCTGAAGGGTTGGCTGAAGTCGGCGGGGCCCTGGAAAAAGCCGCCCTGGGTGGCCAGCAGCACGCTGTCGCTGGCCGTCAGATACAGGGCCTTCTGGATATTACCGCAAAACTCATTGCTCCGGGGGGAAAAGCTCAGCAGCGGATGGTCCTGCGGCACAGAATAGGGGGCCACGGCAATGAGCATGGGCGGGCGCAGCAGGCCCCCGGCGGCCGCCAGGATGATCAGAAAGGCCACGGTGTAGATGCCGATTTTCAAATGATAGGGCCAGCAGAA
>PWOG01000207.1 GCA_003557565.1 Desulfobulbaceae bacterium | reverse complement strand
TTAAAGACCCTCAGACAAACCATGTGTAACGAACAACAAGTAACCTTAAATGATGACCGAATCTCCTTTAAACTGGCAGCCTAACCAATTTTGTTTTTACACAGAATTTGGGACTTGACCAGCTTAATAATTAATGGTACCTAAAAAGAGAAGTAATTTATTTACTTCTCTTATACTTCATCTCAATTATATGATCTCAATTATATGCGTAAAAGATTGTTATTTGTAATACTTTCACTATGGCTATGTAGCTGCGATTGGAATGGTGAAAGAAATCAGGTTGATGAGTTTAGCCCCAAAATTATTGCAATTGATGAATATGACACGTTGGTTCATTTAGAAAGTCAACTAATCGACTACTTCGAAATTGATGAACAAGAAAACGTATTTCTAACAAAAAATCAGGGTCAGTATGTTTACAAGTACTTGTCAAACGGAAAGATGGATGCGTTTGCGGGTGGGTTTGGTTTCGGGCCGGGCGAATTTGAAGATGGCAAGATTATCAGAATAAGCCTTCATGATAATAATTTGATAGGCTTCAATGTGAACAGCTCAAAAATTAAGGTGTATGATTTAAGCCTGAATCTAATAGAGGAAATTCCTTATCAGGGAGTATTACTTGATGCTGAAGCATTTAGTGATGAATTGATTATTACATCGACTGTTAGTACCGGCATATCGATGAATAGTTCAATCAAACTGTTTGATTCAAGCCAAAATTTATTTAAGGGAGAAATAGGCCTTATAGGCCATAAAAATAGCTTTTATCGCAATCTATTTACAATTACGACCCTTAATGAAGAAAGTTTTATCGTAAGCTATTTAGCAATAAACTCCGTTCAAATATATGACTCGTCAGGTAATTTAATTACAGATTTTAAATTACTTGGGCTTCCTGATGAAGCTGCAGGTAAAGAATATTTTGGACGTACTATTCCAGAGTCACTGATCATCAGAGATACTGCATACGATAGCATGGAAGGAAACCTGCTCTTTATTGAGGGTGGAGGCGATAATTTAACGGGGAGCAATACTATTCACAGCTATTCAGTCGAGGGCGAATACAACTATACAATCAAATTGCCCGTTTCAGTTGAGCAAATTCGGTTGAAGAATGGAAGTTTATATAGCCTGGTCAGAGATTCTCTCAGCAGCTCAATCACTAAATTTGAAATCAGATGATTAAGTATGACAGCCTGTTTGCCTGGTATCCAGGAAAATTTTTCGGAAAGAAAAGTATTCTGGAGAATTGCAATTTTACTCTGCAAAAGGGGGAAATAACTGGACTTGTTGGACTAAACGGATCTGGAAAAACTACATTGATCAGGGTAATTTTAGGTTTGAGTCTTTTTGGTAAAGGATCACTATGCATTGATAGCGGCACAATGGATAGTCATGTTATTTCGGAATATTTAAAAGTTGGTTATGCTCCGGAAGTGCCAAACATGTCTTTCAATGGATCTCTAAAAGATCTTATTAGATTTATTGAACTTAATAAACGAGATGAGAGCACAAATGGTGCCGGATCAGAAATTAACCAGATAGTAAAAGATTTCGAATTATCAGAGTATGAAAGTCAACGCTTTGACCAATTATCCAAAGGGACAAAAAAAAGAGCCCTAACGGCAATCAGCTATATCGCCATTCCGGAATTTCTCATATTAGATGAGCCTTTTGAAGGTTTGGATATAAATCAAAGAGAAATTCTTAAATCCAAATTGCTGAACAATAAATCTGATAAATATACTCTTATTTCTTCCCATGAATTGTATGAACTGGAAGGAATATGTGATTCTTATTTACATATTGCGGATTCAAAAATTGAATGTGTTGATTTAAACCATTTCTCCACATCAAATGGTTAAATCTATTTTATACTATTCATATATCCAGATTCGTGGAAGTAAATTTACTTATGTATTCTTACTCTTCTCGATATTTTTAATTTATTATCAAACGGTTGCCGTTGAAATCAGATTTTCTGATAACGTAGAGTTTTTTGGTGTCCCGTTTACAGATGGGTGGACCACCCTTGATAATTACTTGCTGGCACTTAGCCTGCACTTTTTCTTTTTTCTCTTTTTCCTTGCCCCTCTTTTTAGCAGTATGACGCACTCTTTTTTTAACAGTACTTTCCATTCATATATACTCATCAATAATTCCAGAAGGCCAATGGTCATCGTAAAGTATGTGATATCACTGCTTATACTTTTGACCTTAATGCAAGTTGTTTATCTAAGCTTTTTGAACTTATATTTCTTACTGAATACCGGGACACTATTCTTCATAGCTTCTTACCTGTCTATTATATATTTATTCCCTCAATATCTAAGTATCGCAGTTGTCTTGACTAGCTTTTCAATTATGTTTAAGAATAGCGTAATGAGTTTGTTTGCAATATTGCTTTATTTACTAGTCATACCATTTAGCAGCTGGATTGTGAGCATTTCCAATTTTGATTTGCCACAGATCGTCAATTATTTGATTGATTATTCAGAATATTTATTTCCATATCATTTGGATCTCTATAATAGTGCATATATGGCTTCATTCTCACTGGATACAATCTATAACATTTCTGATTTATTCTACTCATTGGTCATATTTTGTGTATTAGCTTTGTTGATTTACAAGAGGCGGGTGTACTGAAAGTTTGCTTACTATTAAGTGAGAAAACAAGAGAGCTTTTCAGAACCGGTCTTTTGCCCAATGGCTACGTTATCGGTCGGTTGAAATCCTAACATATGGCTATATAGGGCTTCCTCAAAAAGTCACACCGGATCGGGCGGCGAAGGCAGAAAGGTTCAGCACAAACAGAGTGGCTGCAATCCAGGTTTCTGAAGTATCCTGAAGTTTGGCTTTGATTTGATTTAG
>PWOG01000007.1 GCA_003557565.1 Desulfobulbaceae bacterium | reverse complement strand
GGGGAGAAATAGATCATGAGTGAGAAGATTTTTGTTTTTGATACCACTTTGCGCGACGGTGAGCAGTCCCCCGGCGCCAGCATGAACATTCACGAAAAGTTCCGCCTGGCCCAGCAGCTGGCCAAGCTCAACGTGGATGTGATCGAGGCCGGCTTTCCCGCCGCGTCCCCGGGGGATTTTGAGTGTGTCAAGAATATCGCTGAAAACGTCCGTGGCCCCCAGATCGCGGCCCTGGCCCGTTGCAGCACCAAGGATATCGACACCGCCTGGGAGGCCCTGAAAGGTGGGGAGAATCCCCGAATTCACATCTTTTTGGCCACTTCGGACATCCACATGGAGCACAAACTGCGGATGAGCCGCGAGCAGGTGCTGGAGCTGGCCGTGGCGTCGGTGCGTCATGCCGCCAGGTATACCGGCAACGTGGAGTTTTCCGCCGAGGATGCCTCCCGCAGCGATCTTGATTTTGTCTGCCGGGTGTTCGAGGCGGTTATCGAGGCCGGGGCCACCACCCTCAATTTTCCCGATACCACCGGCTATTCCCTGCCCGAGGAGCTGGGGGCCCAGATCCGCTACCTCAGGGAAAACATTCCCAATATCGACAAGGCCGTCATCAGTGTCCATTGCCACAACGATCTCGGCCTGGCGGTGGCCAACTCACTGGCGGCGCTCAATAACGGCGCCCGGCAGGTGGAATGCACGGTCAACGGCCTGGGTGAGCGGGCGGGCAACACCGCCATGGAAGAACTGGTGATGATCCTGCGCACCCGGGCCGATAAGATCGGCCTGCATACCGACATTGTCACCGAAAATATCTATCCCACCAGCCGGATGGTCAGCACCATCACCGGCATGCCGGTGCAGCCCAACAAAGCCATCGTCGGTGCCAACGCCTTTCGCCATGAATCGGGGATTCATCAGGATGGGGTGCTCAATGAGCGCAGCACCTACGAGATCATGAATCCCAGTGATGTGGGGATATCCACCGGCAATATCATCCTGGGCAAACACTCCGGCCGCCATGCGTTGCGGGACAAGGTCAAGGAGATGGGTTACACCGATCTCAGCGAGGATGAGATCAACCGGGTGTTTGAGCGTTTCAAGGCGGTGGCCGACCTCAAAAGGGAGATGTTTGACGACGACCTGGAGGCCATCATCATGGACGAGGTGCTGCGGGTACCGGAGGCCTTCGAGCTGCTTCACCTGGGCGCCATGAGCGGCAGCCGTTCCATGCCCACGGCGGCGGTGAGGATGCTGGTCCACGGTGAGCAAAAAGAGACCGTCGCCCTGGGGGTGGGTTCCATCGACGCGAGCTTCCGGGCCATTGCCGAATTGGCCGGTACCAGCAGCAAGCTGCTGTATTTCGCGGTGAGCTCCATCACTGGCGGCACCGACGCCCAGGGCGAGGTGATGGTCCGCATTGAGGACCAGGGCAAGGTGGTGGTGGGCCAGGGGGCCGACCCGGATATCATTATCGCCGCCGCCAAGGCTTATCTCACCGGGCTCAATCGCCTGGAGTATCTCAAGAAGGAATACAAAAGGTAACCGCCAGCCAGGACTGCGGTGCCCCCTTCATTAATTGTAACCGTTCAGCAGCACTGCATCTTTGGGCGATCAGCCGGGCTGACGTACAGGGGGTACGCCGCGCCTGGCTGCTTGCCCGAACCTGCGGCACTGCTGAACGTTTACGGCCCGTTATGTCAGCAGTTATTTGCCCTGGTGAACGCTTCACTATTATTTAATAAGGAGAGTAGATCAACCATGAGTCAGCAAGCAGGAAGAAAATTCAACGTGGCGGTGGCTGGAGCCACCGGCGCCGTGGGCGGCGCCATGCTGGAAGTACTGGAGCGGCGGGATTTTCCCGTGGGCGAGCTGCGCCTGCTGGCCTCGCCCCGGTCGGTGGGTAGGAAACTTTCCTTCCGGGGGAAGGAGCACACCGTGCAGCTGCTGGATAAGGACGCCTTCGCCGGTATCGATATCGCCCTGTTTTCCGCCGGCGGCGATCGGTCCCTGGAGTTCGCTCCGGCGGCCGCCGCCGCCGGAGCGGTGGTGGTGGACAACTCCAGCGCCTTTCGCATGGACCCCGAGGTTCCCCTGGTGGTGCCCGAGGTCAACCCCCACGCCATCGTCCAGTACAAGAACAAGGGGATCATCGCCAACCCCAACTGCTCCACCATCCAGATGCTGGTGGCCTTGAAACCCATCCATGATGTGGCCAGAATCAAGCGAATCGTGGTTTCCACCTACCAGGCGGTGTCCGGCTCCGGGGCCGAGGCCATTGCCGAGCTGGAAAACCAGGTGCGGGCCTGGGTGGAGGGCAAACCCCTGCCCCGGGAGGTTTATCCCCACCAGATCGCCTTCAACTGCCTGCCCCATATCGATGCCTTCCTGGATACCGGTTATTCCAAGGAAGAGATGAAGATGGTCAACGAAACCCGCAAGATGTTCGAGGACGACACCATCGGGATCACCGCCACCACCGTCCGGGTGCCGGTTTTCTACGGGCATTCCGAGTCGGTTAATATCGAGACCGAAAAGAAGATCGGCGCCGCCGAGGCCAGGGAGCTGCTGGCCTCGGCCCCCGGGGTCCAGGTGGTGGATGAGCCCGCTCTGGCCCGGTATCCGTTGGCCCTGGACAGCGCCGGCAAATTTGAAACCCTGGTGGGGCGGATCCGCGAGGATGAATCCATCGCCAATGGCCTCAATCTGTGGGTGGTCGCCGACAATATCCTTAAAGGGGCGGCCCTGAACACGGTCCAGATCGCCGAGATAGTGGGCCGGGATTATCTGTAGGCTGGTAAGCGATCACAGGGCGCCGCCGAAAGCGGCGATGGGGCCGGCTCACGTACTGATGTACGCTTCGCCGTCCCGCTCGCCACAACCTGCGG
>PWOG01000130.1 GCA_003557565.1 Desulfobulbaceae bacterium | reverse complement strand
GGGCTGCGACTGTGCTTGACGGGATAACCGATGATGCCGTAGACTTCGGTGCTGCCGCTGATGTTCATGGCTTTTCCTGTTGCAGTAGCAGTAATTGTTCCACCCGGCGCAGTACCGGGGCGGGCAACTGGCCCGGAGCGGTGGCCGCGCCGTTTGCTTCGGCGGCGTAAGTCATGTAGCCGCCGAGAAAGCAACTGGCCAGGCGGCTGATCCGGCCGACTTCTCCCATGCAGAAGGCGATCAGGGGAAAATCGAGCTGGGCGGCCCGCTCCTGCAAGGCCAGGACCCTCAGTACATCCTGGAAAGTGTCGGCCATGGTGACGATCTTGCCCACATCGGCGCCGCTGTCGTACTGCTGTTGCAGAATTTCTGCCAGGGCGGCGCCATCCGGGGTGGAGTCGAAGTTGTGCCAGGAGACGATGACCCGGCCGCCACCGGGGTTGTCGGTCTGCCGGCTCAGCCTGGCCCCGTTGGTGGTGGCCCGGCGGGCGGCGGCGATGACCCGGCGGCGCGGTTCCGGGGCGGTGCGCAGCTCGATGTCCACCCAGGCCCGGCCGTCATCCAGGGCGGCCAGCAGCGGGGCCAGCCGCTGGTCTTCCGGGCCCTGGTCGGCGCCGCCTTCCCAGGCCGGCCGATTGGTGAACAGCAGGGGGGCGGAGACCGCCGGCAACAGGGAGTTGACCGCCTCCAGGGTGGTGGCGCGGTCGCTCAGGGCGTCCAGGCGAACCTCCACCATGTCCGCCTGCCGGCCCGCTTCGATGGCGGAATAGAGGGCGGCGGCCGTGGTGGAGCGGGCGATGGAGACGCAAAGGCGGCTTAACGAAGTTGACGGCGGCATGTCCATAATGTTAACAACTTATAGTTGTAGTTAGTTGGTTAGTTGGTGTGGTTGGTGGCCGGTAGTGGTGGCAGTTACCGGCAAGGCGCCACCGGCGGATTTTGGTATCGGTTGGCAAACTATATCATCCGCCGGGGGCTGTCAATTGGATAACGGTTCTCTCTCAACCCACACATAACCGATCGTAAACGAACAGCCGCACCCCACCTTCGGGCGATCAGCCAAGCTTACGTACGCGGTGTACGCGGCGCTTGGCTGCAAGACCTCATCTGGGGCACAACTCAACGTTTACAGCCCGTTAATTCAACACTTCGTTGGCCAGGATGAAAAAATATGTATCGTTTATTTACCGCCGTTGATCTGCCGCCGGAGGTGGCCGGCCGGCTGGCCGCCATGGGTTTCGGCCTGCCCGGCGCCCGCTGGGTGCCCGAAGAGCAGCTGCACCTGACCCTGCGCTTTATCGGCGAGGTGGACGGGGGACGCTTTAAGGAGATCCAGGCCGCTCTGGACGATGTCCGGGCCGAATCCTTCTCTCTGCGGCTCCAGGGGTTTGGCTGTTTCCCGCCCCGCGGCCCGGCCCGGATTCTCTGGGCCGGAGTGGAGCCCACGGCGCCGGTGGCCGCCATCTACCGCAAGGTGGAAAATGTCCTGGTCCGCCAGGGGCTGGCGGAGCCGGAAAAACGCAAGTTTTTCCCCCACGTCACCATAGCCCGCCTGCAGGGGGTGCCCCCTGCCAAGCTGGGCAATTTCCTGGCCGGCAACAACCTCTACAGCAGTGAAACCTTCACCGTCAACCAGTTTCACCTCTATTCCAGCCAGCTCACCAACAAAGGCGCCATTCATTACCTGGAAGCCAGCTACGACTTGTCGTAAACGCTCATTAGCACCGCAGGTTGCGGTGATCGGCCCGGCTTGCATGTCATTTGGTGAAAAGTAAAGGCAAGGTAAATTTCTTAGGCTAAAAGTTTACTTCCAGCAAGCTTCTTTGTCTTCAAATGAAATAACTCACGCAAAGGCGCGTTTTTATCCTGCCTACCTCTCTGTGGTACAACATTTTGCCGCGTGGGTGCGACAATTTGCCCACGGCTTACCGAGCCTGCCGAAATAATTTCGCGTTGGCGGTGCTGCTGACGTTTACTTAAGTGGTTGCAAAAGGGTGACGGCGTGCGCGGCGATGCCTTCCTGGCGGCCGGCAAAGCCCAGGCCTTCGGTGGTGGTGGCCTTGAGGTTGATCTGGTCTGGACTGACTTGGCAGGAAGCGGCCAGATTGGCCTGCATGGCGGCCAGATGAGGGGCCAGCTTGGGTTGCTGGGCGATGATGGTGAGATCGGCGTTGAGCAGCCGGCAGCCCGCCGCCCATACCTTTGCCATGACCTGGGCCAGCAGCTTGAGGCTGCTGATTCCTTGATACCGAGGGTCGTGGTCGGGGAAATGGCGGCCGATGTCGCCGGCCCCGATCGCGCCCAGGAGGGCGTCGCAGAGGGCGTGGGTAAGCACGTCGGCGTCGGAGTGGCCCAGCAGGCCCAGGGGGTGGTCGATTTTGACCCCGCCCAGGATCAGGTCGCGGCCGTTGACCAGACGATGCACATCATAGCCGTGACCGATGCGCAGGCCGGGGGCGCCGCCAGGGGCCCGGTCGGCGGCCTGATCATGCCCCGTCAACAGGGCTTGCGCCAGGGGCAGGTCATCCGGGGTGGTAATTTTAATATTGGTGGCGGAACCGGCCACCAGGGCCACCGGGCAGCCGATTCTTTCCAGCAGGGAGGCCTCGTCGGTGCCGGTGAAGCCGTCGGTGACGGCGGCGTTTAAAGCCTGCCGCAGGAGGCTGAAACGGGCCACCTGGGGGGTTTGTGCCTGCCACAGGCCGTCGCGGAGCACGGTGGTATCGATCAGGGGAGGGGGGGGCAAGGCCGTCGCATCATCCGGTGGGAAAAGCGGGGCGGAGGTTGCTCCGGCCGTGGTTGCTCCGGCAGAACTGTCCGGTGAAGCGGCTTTTTTAAGGGTGTCCCGCACCGCCACGGCGGCGATGGCGGCGCCTTGTTGGCGGG
>PWOG01000185.1 GCA_003557565.1 Desulfobulbaceae bacterium | reverse complement strand
GCTGCGCCTGGCTGATCGCCCGAACTTGCGGCACGGCTGAACGTTTACGGCCCGTTTATCAGCAGTTGTTGGCCCTGGTCAACGCTTGTTTTTTTCGGTATCCGGCGGACTTCGCCAGCGCATGCTTCATGGCTTGCCGATCTCCGGCAACAGCAGAAAAAGCTCGGCCGGGTGGCGGGTGACTCCGGCGGCGAGGGCGGCGCCGGGATCGCCGCCCCAGAACAGATCGGCCCGGCCCCGGCCCCGGATGGCGGAGCCGCTGTCCTGGTTGAAGACAAAACGGCCAAAGGAGCGCCAGCCGGCGAGCTCCTGGTTTTCGTTGATTTCCGGCCGGGTTCCGGCCAGATAGGCCGGAATTCCCGGCGGGTAATAATCCTGGTCCAGGGCCAGGGAACGGCCGGGGGTTAAGGGCAGGCCGAAGGAGCCCAGCGGGCCCGGTTCATTTTGGCGGCCCCAGCGAAAGAAAATATACGACTCGTTGTGGTGCAGCACCCGGGAGATTTCCTCGGGATGGCGGCGCAGGTAGCTTATGATTCCGGGCATGTCGGCGTGTTCGAGGGTCAGCCGGCCCTCTTTTACCAGCAGGCGGCCGATGCTGCGGTATTCCCGGCCGCTGCGGGCGGCGTACTGTATCGGCCGCACCGAGCCGTCGGGCAGGCGGATGCGGCCCGAACCCTGGATATGGAGGACAAAGGCCGCCAGGGGATCGTCCAGGTAAACCAGTTCATGGCCGGCCAGCAGGTTCTGGTTTTCGATTTCCGCCCGGCTCCAGTAGGGGACCACTTCCCCGTCTTCAAGCCGTCCTTCCCGGCCGTTACGGTTTACCAGGTCCGGCGGCGGGGAATAAAGGGGGTGGCGAAAGCGCTGGTCTTTTTCCAGGCTGCCGGTCAGTTCCGGTTCGTAATAACCGGTGAGAAAGGCCATTTCGGGCCACCGATCGCCGACACTCCGGCAGAGGGTGAAATTGTTTTCCACATAATCGGCCAGTTCTTGGCCGGTCCCGGCACGGTGGGCGGCGGCCAGAAAAGCCTGCAGGCCCCGGCGCAACTGCCCCAGGGTATAGTCGTTGCCGCACAGGGTGTAGCTGGTTTCTCCGTCCCGGCGGGCCATGATCTCCAGGCTGGTTTCCGCCGCAGCGATCAGCCCTTCCAGCGGCAGGTCATCGGTTAGGGGCAGCGACGGGCTGCTGGCCGCGTCCCGGGCGTTGCCATTGCCGACCTGCAGGAGGATCAGGGCCAGGAGGAAAAACAGAGCCAGGGTTTTTGGCCGCCTTGATGGTGTGCCCGACATGGGCGGAACAGGTAAAGGGCAAGATGGACGCATGATGGTGGTCAGGTTGATGGTTTTTCGGCTAACGGCCGAGGTTTGCGACCGCGTGTTCTGGTTGTGCTTGACAGCCCCGGGCAGGCTTTCTATATTGTGCTCTTCCCCTCCCGCCCCCCCCTGTAATGGGTCGGGCATGATTCCGCCGGAGTGGTGAAACTGGTAGACGCACGGGACTCAAAATCCCGCGGGGGCAACCCCGTGTCGGTTCGACTCCGACCTCCGGCACCAGTGAGCGCAAGGGCTTACAGGAAAACATCCTGTAAGCCCTTTTTAATTTCAACCCAACAGTCAAGCCGCCCGGTAAACAGGGGCGGAGTAAGTGATCACGGGGGCGGAAGGTAACGGCGCCCAACATACCATATCCGGCAGCACTTTTGCTCCAAACTTTTCCTTACTCCTCCGGCGGGTCAGTATCATCCGGTCACAGCTCTGTTTTTTGTTTTTGTCCTTTCCTGCACTATCTGTCATACTACGAATAGTTGAAAAAAGTTGGGCCGTTGGCAGCCCCGGGTGATCTTCTCCGCCGATAATTTGTGCAGTTAGCTGTTTTGATTGAAAAATAATTTTGCTGGCCCGTATGATCAATATTGCCTGTTATTGATGAGTTTTATGAATGCATTGCTCAGTTCTACATTGAGATTTCCCAGGCGCCCTGAGGGTGAAGATTGTATTGATGACGCAAGAATCGGGGATGACGAGTGGGATGAATTTCTCGCCCGGCATCCCGGCAGTCACCATGAACAGTGCAGTCAGTACGGCAGAATCCGAGAACTCTACGGCTATGAATGCCATCGGGTTGCCCTCAGAAAAGGGGGTAGAATTATCGGCGGAGCCCAAATCCTGGTGCAGTCCACTCCCATTGGACGCTTGGCGGTGGTACTTCGCGGGCCCCTGGCCGTCGATGATGACCCGGCAACAATGGAGCAGACGGTAAATAAAATTGATGAACTGGCCAGGTCCCGGGGTTATGCATCGATTAGGGCAGAAACTTTTCCCACCCAGGCCGTCGCCCGGCAGGCGCTGGAAAAGGCCGGATTTGAAACCAGCAGGGCATGGTTTGGCCAGCGGCCTTCACTCCTGGTTTCCCTTGACGGTTCCGCCCAGCGGCTGCTGGAACAAATGAAACCCAAGGGCCGTTACAATATCCGGTTGGCCGCACGCAAGGGAGTCATGATACAGCTCGGCGACGAGGCTTCCCTGGCGGACTTTTACCGTCTGCACCGGCTGACTGCGGAGCATAAGGAGTTTCCCGGGTTTCCTTTTGAGTATTTCCAATATCTGTGGAAGGTGTTTGGAGCAAGGGGCAGAGTTCAGCATTTTTTGGCCTGTCACGGCGGCAAACCGGTGGCGGCGATTTTCAACGCCCTGGTGGACGACCGGATGTATTATTGTGCCGGCGGTTTGCACCGGGGGCCTGCCGAAAGCAGGTTGATGGCAAACTATCTGCTGCATTTCCATGCCATGGAGTGGGCAGGGCAACAAGGGTGTACCCACTACGACCTTATCGGGGTAACCCGGTTCAAAGAAAGAATCGCCCACCGGACAATCTACTGGCCGCCGCCGCT
>PWOG01000031.1 GCA_003557565.1 Desulfobulbaceae bacterium | reverse complement strand
TACCGGAAGAGGAGGGGGAGGGAGAACACCAGCCCTCCGAGGCCCTGCCGGAGATCCCCGCCATTCCCAGAGGGGAGAATCTCTATTCCACTGGGGTGGTGGGTTATATCCACAAGCTGATCAAATCCGACGAAGGGATTTACCAGGTGCTGATCAGTGCGGTCAAAAGGTTGCGGATCAAGGAATATACCCAGCAAACCCCCTACCTGCAGGCCCGGGTGGAGGTGATTCCCATGGACGAGAGTATGGACCAGGAAGCCGAGGCCATGCTGCTCAATATCCGCACCCAGTTTAAAAAGATGGCCGAGCTCGAGGCGGTGCCCAAGGAGCTGGCAATGACCGTGGCGTCACTGACCAATCCCTTCTATATCGCCTACCTGGTGATCTCCCAGGTGGGATTGAGCATGGAAGAAGAAGAGGAAGTGCTGGAGATTGAGGATCTCAAGGAGCTGCTCAATCGGGTCGGCCGGGAGCTCAACAAGAAACTTGAGACCGTGGAGGTGAGCCACAAGATCCAAAAAGGTATCAAACAGGACATGGATCAGCGGCAGCGGGAATTTTTTCTCCGTGAACAGCTCAAGGCCATCCGCAAGGAACTGGGCGAGGATGACGAAAATATCGACCTAAAAGAGTTGCGGGAAAAACTGGATGCCGCCGACCTGCCGGAAGAACCCCGCAAGACCGCGGAAAAAGAGCTGGACCGGCTGGGCCGGATCTCGCCTTCGTCGCCGGAATACACGGTGTCCCGGACCTACCTGGACTGGCTTATCGATCTGCCCTGGAACAAGAGTACCGAGGACAACCTGGATCTCAAGCGGGCCCAGGAGGTGCTGGACGCGGATCATTACGGCCTGGAGGACATCAAGAAACGGATCATCGAGTTTCTGGCCGTGCGCAAGCTGAAAAAGGACATGCACGGGCCCATTCTCTGCTTTGCCGGGCCGCCGGGGGTGGGTAAAACCTCCCTGGGGCAATCCATCGCCCGCAGCATGGGGCGAAATTTCACCCGTATGTCCCTGGGCGGAGTGCGGGATGAAGCGGAAATCCGGGGACATCGCCGGACCTATATCGGCGCTCTGCCCGGCCGGATCATCCAGAGCCTGCGCAAGGCGGGTTCCAACAACCCTCTTTTCATGCTCGATGAGATCGACAAACTGGGCATGGATTTCCGCGGTGATCCCTCCTCGGCCCTGCTGGAGGTGCTGGATCCGGAGCAGAACTTTTCCTTCTCCGATCATTACCTGGAGATTCCCTTCGATCTGACCAAGGTGATGTTCATCACCACCGCCAACCTGCTGGATAACGTTCCCCCACCCCTGCGGGACCGGATGGAAGTGATCGAGCTTTCCGGCTACACCGAGGAGGAAAAGCTCCATATCGCCCGGCGCCACCTGCTGCCCAAACAGCTCGAGGCCCACGCCATCAGCGAGGATGATCTGCGCCTTGAGGATGAAACCTTAAGTAATATTATCCGTTCATACACCCGCGAGGCCGGGGTGCGTAACCTGGAACGCCGGATCGGCGGGGTATGCCGGGGAGTGGCACGCAAGATCGTGGAGGGGCACACCGGCCTGATTGAAGTCGGTCCCGATGATCTTGCCGACTATCTCGGCCCGCCCCAGTTTTTCTCGGAAAGCAAGGCCCGCACCTGGGGCCCGGGGCTGGCCACCGGCCTGGCCTGGACGCCGGTGGGCGGCGATCTGCTGTTCATTGAAACCTCCCGGATGAAGGGCAAGGGGGAGTTGAAACTCACCGGCAAGCTCGGCGATGTCATGAAGGAGTCGGCCAACGCGGCCCTGACCTATATTCGTTCCCACACCGATAAGCTGGGGCTGGATGAAAAGATATTCGCCGAAAACGACCTCCATGTCCATGTCCCCGAAGGCGCCATCCCCAAGGATGGACCTTCGGCCGGGGTGGCCATGGTGGTCTCCCTGGCTTCCCAGTTCATCGGCAGGCCCGTGCGTCGCGAGGTGGCGATGACCGGAGAGATCACCCTGCGGGGCGATGTGTTGCCGGTGGGGGGAATCAAGGAAAAGGTGCTGGCGGCGGTGCGGGCCGATATCACCGAGGTGATTTTGCCCCGGCTCAACGAAAAGGACCTGAGTGAACTGCCGGCAAGCGCCAAAGACAAGGTGAAGTTTCACCTGGTGCACGACATCAACGAGGCCCTGGAGATCGCCCTGGAAAAAGATCAGCAGTAACGTAAACGAACAGCCGCCTCCGCATCTTCGAACGACCAGCCGGGCTTACGTACAGGGGGTACGCTGCGCCTGGCTGATCGCCTGAACCCTGCGGGTGCGGCTGTTCGTTTAAGGCCGGTTATATCAGCAGTTATTGGCCCTGGTGAACGCTTATATTCCCAGGATGGCGAAGATCATGTTGCGCAGGGCAAAAATAGGCGGCCCGATGATACTGCCCAGAACCCCGGTGGCCAGAAGGCCCAACAGGATTATAAAACCCACGCTTTCCAGCCGGTTGTACTGCATGGCCAGATCAGGCGGCAACAGTCCGGTGACGATGCGGCTGCCGTCCAGGGGCGGAATTGGCAGCAGGTTTAAAACCATCAGGATCAGGTTGATCAGCACCCCGGCACTGCCCATGTAAAGCAGAGGCATGCCCAGCATGGGGGTGGTGTCGACCAGCATCAGGCCGGTTTTCATTACCAGCCCCCAGAGCAGGGCCATTACCAGGTTGGAGGCCGGACCCGCCACCGAGACCCAGATCATGTCCCGGCGGGGATCCCGGAGGTTACGCCAGTTAACCGGTACCGGCTTGGCCCAGCCGAAGATAAAGCCCCCCAGCATCAGCAGGATCCCCGGCACCAGGATGGTACCAACCGGGTCGATATGGCGGATCGGGTTGAGGGTCAGCCGGCCCATCATTTCGGCGGTGGGATCACCCAGGCGGCGGGCC
>PWOG01000002.1 GCA_003557565.1 Desulfobulbaceae bacterium | reverse complement strand
CCATCTATGTGGCGGCCCATAAGAAAAATATATCCGAGATGGGGGGCCTGGGCCGGGTGATGCCCTTTACCTTCGGGGCCTTTGCCGTCGCCTCCCTGTCCATGATCGGGGCCCCGCCGGTGGGCGGCTTCGTAACCAAATGGTACCTGCTCATCGGCTCCCTGGACGCCGCCCAGCTGGGGATCATCCTGGTGCTGCTGGCCTCCACCCTGCTCAATGTGGGTTATTTTGCTCCCATCACCTACAAGGCCTTCTTTGGCAAACCGCCGGCGGGTCAGACCCTGCCCGTCGGAATCAAGGAAGCGCCCCTGAGCATGGTGATCCCGATTGTGATCGCCGCTTCCATCTCGTTGATTATCGGAATTTATCCTGATTTTATGCTGCAGTTTGTGAAAATGGTAACTGCGGGATTGATGTGAGGTCTGCCATGATTGTGGAAATTATCAACAAATTGCGTGAGCGTTTGCCCCTGTTGGCCCGGGTGGGCCTGGGCGTGCTGATACTGCTGCTGCTCTGGGACATTTTCCTGCTGGACAAGGGTCCGGCATACACGGCGGCGGAGAGGTTCCCCGGTTTCTGGTCCATTTTCGGCCTGGCGGCGGCGTCGCTGCTTATCGTGGTGGCCAAAACCATTGGTCAGGTGGGTTTGCAGGCCGACGAGGACTACTATGACAAGTAAACGAGCCTCCGTAACACATTCCGCGACCATCAGCCCTGCCCGGGCAAGCGGGCGGCGCGTCGCCGCGCTGTCTGCCGTCACCCGCGGCGTGGCCGATCGTTTACTCCATACGGAAAATGGTTGCTCCTATGATAAATGACTTCTGGCTGCATCCGGCCCTGATACTGATCATCGGCGCCTGCGCCGTGCCCTTCTTTCGGGGGGCCCTGCGGGTGCCCTTCCTGTTGCTGGTGCCGCTTCTGTCCTTTGGGGCGGTGCTGAGCATGACTCCCGGGGTCCATGGGATCATCCCCTTTGCCGACTGGCAGCTGGTCTTCGGCCGGGTAGACTCGTTGAGCCTGATCTTTGCCTATATCATGGCCCTGATGTGCATCTTCGGCACCCTTTACGGCCTGCATGTCCGGGACCCTTACCAGCACATGGCCGCCTGGTTTTACGTGGCCGGCTCCCTGGGGGTAATCTTTGCCGGTGATTTACTGGTGCTTTTCCTCTTCTGGGAAATCATGGCCTTTGCCTCGGTCTTTCTGATCTGGTTCCGGGGCCGGCCCCAGTCTTTGGCCGCCGGCTATCGCTACCTGCTTGTCCATACCGCCGGCGGTCTGGCACTGCTGGCCGGAATCATGCTGCAATACCACGCCACCGGCGGTGACCTCAGCTTCACCTCCATGGATGTCGGCCAGCCCACCCTGGCCACCTGGTTGATCCTGATCGGGTTTATGCTCAACGCCGCCGTGGTGCCGCTGCACTCCTGGCTGCCGGATGCCTACGGCGAGGCCTCGGTGGTGGGGGCGGTGTTCATGTGCGCCTTTACCACCAAGACTGCGGTGTACACCCTGGCCCGGGGGTTTGCCGGCATGGAGATTCTGATTCCCCTGGGCGTGCTCATGGCGGTGGTGGGGGTTATCTACGCGATTTTAGAAAACGACGCCCGGCGCTTGCTGGCCTACAGTATCATCAGCCAGGTCGGCTACATGGTGGCGGCGGTGGGCATCGGCAGTACTCTGGCCATCAACGGAGCGGCCGCCCACGCCTTTGCCCATATCCTGTACAAGGCACTGCTATTTATGGGGGTCGGGTCGGTCCTGCACATGGCCGGGACCAGCAAATTCACCGAACTGGGCGGTTTGTACAAAAAAATGCCCCGGACCATGGTCTTTACCCTGGTGGGCTGCGCCTCCATTGCCGCCTTTCCGCTGTTTTCCGGCTTTGTCAGCAAGTCGATGATTATCTCGGCGGGCTTTTACGGCGAACATTACTGGCCCACCTTCCTGCTGCTGGCCGCTTCCGCCGGCACCTTTCTCTACAACGGTCTGAAGCTGCCTTATCTGATCTGGTTTGGCGAGAACCGCTGCTCGGTGGAAACCTATGAGCGGGCCGCCGATCCGCCCTGGCACATGCAGTTGGCCATGGGGCTGGCCGCCTTTTTCTGTATCCTGGTCGGGGTCTATTATCCTTACCTCTACGGCATGCTGCCCCACCCGGTGGACTATCAGCCCTACAACGCCTATCAGCTGGCGGAAACCCTGCAACTGCTGGGCTTTACGGCCCTGGTTTTCTATGCCATGCGCAAACTGCTGCTGCCGACGCCGACCATCACTCTGGATCTGGACTGGTTCTACCGACGGGCCGGGGTCATGTTTCTCTGGCTGGCCAGAAGGCCCATTCAGGCGGCTGATACCGCGGTGAACAACGCCTATAGTACCTGGGGGCTCAACCCCTTGATGACCATCTCCCGGTTCTGGTCCTGGTTCGACTGGCACGCCATCGACGGGGTGGTGGACGGTCTGGCCCGGACGGTGCGGGGTGCCGGTGACCGGGTCCGCCATCTGCAGGCGGCCAGGATCCAGATCAATGTGTTTACCACCGTTGCCATCGTGGCCGTGCTTCTGATCCTTTACGTCTTTGCCAACTGACCCAAGGACTAGTGACTTATGGATTTTCTGCTGATAAATCAAGGGGTCCCGTTTCTGGTCCTGGTTTGACTGGCACGCCGTCGATGGGGTGGTGGATGGCCTGGCCCGGACCGTCCGGGGGGTGGGCGACCGGGTCCGCCATCTGCAGGCGGCCAGGATCCAGGTCCATGTGTTCAGCACTGTTGCCATTGTGGCCGTGCTGCTGATCCTCTATGTCTTCGCGAACTGACCGAGGTTAGTGACTTATGGATTTTCTGCTGATCAACCAGGGGTTTCCGCTGCTGAGCGCCCTGGTCTTTTTACCGCTGCTGGGCGCCCTGCTGCT
>PWOG01000244.1 GCA_003557565.1 Desulfobulbaceae bacterium | reverse complement strand
GGATCGGCGTTGACCTCGATGATGGTATCGCCCTTGACCTTGAGGTTCATCTGACAGCCGGCCCCGCAGTAAGGACAGGTGGTCCGCACCAGACGCGTCTCCTCGGCCACGATGGGAATGATTTGATCCTTTTTGTTCAAGGCCCCGGTGGAACAGTTATCCACGCATTTGCCGCAGGAAACGCAGCTGTCCAGAAAGTTAAAGGAAATACCCTGGGCCCTGCCCTTGTCATCAAAAGATTCGGCGGTCAGATCAATGGCCCGGTATTCGCAGGAATTTGCGCAGTTCCGGCAATAAATGCACTTGTTCAGATCCACCGCAATGGTGGGGTGATCGATGCGCCGGGGATAAACGGGTTTGGTGGCCATGCCGGTCTTGTTGGGATCCACCCCGTGATCGATGGATTCCCGCTTCAAATCACAGCGGTCAAAGGCCGTACAACCGCAGGAAAGGCAGCGTTCAGCTTCATTTCTGGCCATCTGTTCATTAAAGCCCAGGCTGATCTCGTTGAAATCCTGCACCGCTCGCTCGGGCGGACGAGAGGGCATTTTTTCGCGTAACTTTACCCGGATGCCCTCAAAGTTGGTGAGATCGACCTGGTCAAAGGTTTTGCCCCGGCTGAAGTTAAAACGGCTTTCTGGGGGCTCCTTGGCCATCCCCATGAGCTGGGCGTGAATGTTGTCCGCCGCCCTTCTGGCCGCCACCACCGACTGAATAACCGAACGGGGACCATTGGTGGCATCGCCGGCGGCGTAAACCCCGGGGAGATTGGTTTGGAAATTACGGGGGTTGGATTTAATATTGTTTTTCGGGGTCAGCTCCAGGCTCTCCTCCAGGCTGCCACCACGGAACATGCCATCGCAGGCGGACTGCCCTGTTGCCACCACCACGGTGTCCACTTCCAGGTGAATACTGGTTCCCGGTACCGCTTCGGGATGACGGATACCTTTGGCATCGGGTTCACCCAGAATCATCCGGATCAGTTCCACATCAAGGCCCTGATCGCCGGCGCTGTCGATTTTGACGGGTGATGCCATCAGCAGAAACTGTACCCCCTCCGCCTCGGCTTCCCTGATGTTACGCTGATTGGCGGGCATTTCGGTCCGGTGGCGGGGATAGATCATGGTCACTTCATCCACCCCGCTGCGCAACAGGGAACGGGCCGCTTCCACGGCGGTGTTGCCGCCGCCGATCACCGCCGCCCGTTTACCGCATTCAACCGTCGCCCCTTCATTGATCTGGCGCAGAAGTTTCAGGGCGGGGATTACTCCGGGCAGGGAGCCGCCTTCGATATCAAGAGATTCATTATGGTTGGCCCCAACGGTCAGCAGCGTAGCCCCATACCCCTGCTCCCGCAGGCTCTCCAGATTAAAGTCCCGGCCCCAGCGCTGGCCAAGACGGACCGATATACCAAGGCGCAGAATGGTGCTGATTTCATAGTCCAGGACCTGATCGGGAATTTTGTACCGGGGCAGACCGTAGCGCAGCATTCCGCCCAGCTTGGGCGCGGCTTCGAAGATCGTTACATCATGGCCCTTCAGGGCAAGATAATAAGCCCCGGTAAGTCCGGCGGGGCCGCCGCCGATCACCGCCACCCGCTGTCCCGTGGAGGGTGCGGGCCGCAGCTTGAGGTCCACCTTGTTGGTCATGCACCAGTCGGCGACAAAACGCTTGAGGTGATTAATAGAGACCGGGTCATCCACCATCATCCGGCGGCATCGAGTCTCGCAGAAACGGGGGCATACCCTGCCAACGGAAAAGGGAAAGGGGTTGCGCTCCATAACCAGGCGCACGGCCTCCTCGTACTGTCCCTTGGCGACGTTGGCAATATAGCCCTGGACGTTGATCTGGCCCGGGCAGGTCAGGTTGCAGGGGGCCTTGCAGTCACCGAAATGGGCCTGGCCCAGGATTGCCAGGCGCTCTTTGCGGTGTTCCACCAGTTCCTTGCTTTCACTGTCGATTTCCATCCCCGCTTCCACGGAAGTGGAACAGGCCCGGACCGGTTCATCCCGGCCGGAGATTTGCACCAGGCAAAGTTCACAGGGGGTTTCCGAAGATTTACCCTCAACATGGCACAGGGTGGGAATATGGATCCCGGCGGCTCGGGCGGCTTCCAGGATGGTGCTGCCCTCACTGGCGACCACATCCCGGCCGTTGATCTGCAGATTAATTTCCTTCATAGCGTTATCAATACTCGCAGCTGCCCTGAGAAAACCGGCGTCAGGACATCATTTTTGATTTGTAATAAATTGTTTGTTCAATATTTATTCCGGCTTCCATTCTTTCAGGAAGGCCGGCAGGTGCCCGGCTTCACGGGGCCCAATGGTGATCTTCCAGTCGGGCAACTCTTCTTCCAGTTCGCCTTTCATGGAGGCCAGGTAGCCGGGAATGATCAGGTCGCGATGCTTGACCTTGTCCAGAATGCCTGACTTCTTCATGAACTGGGCGACCATATCGGCGCCGAATTTACCGGCGGCCCAGGCGGTGAGCACGCTCAGCCCCTCGGTATCCTTGATCAGCAGCCAGCTGGGAACCTTGCTGGACTCGATCTCGCCGGAGACGATGAAGTAGGTCAGCGAAAAGTTGCAGGTGACAATCACCGGCGAATTTTCGTTGGGGCCGTTGACCGGGTAAACATCTTCCTGGACCACCATGGGCCGCTGGGGATCGGTAAAGATGTTGAGCCGTTCCAGCAGCAGGGGAAAAAGGGTTTCGCCCTGGAGATCGGACAGCACCACGATGCCGGCATATTTGGCGATCAAAACCGAAGCAACCATGGCCTCCAGCATGGGATCATCGGTGATCTCACAGGCAAAGGCGATGGTGGGAAAGCCCAGGGGCTTGTATTTGGTCTTGATGGCCGAGCGCCGGGCCACCACGTTATCCTCGAAGGCGGCCTTGACGGTCCGTGCCCCGGTGTCAAGAACCAGATCCTTCAATCACGCTTCCTGCAATTTTTCGCTGATCTCCACGGTATCATCAAGATTGCCTCCCTTGACTCCCACCGGACAGCCGCTGTCCTGGCCGATCTTGGCAAAGGCCTCGGCGTTGTCGCCGGTGGCGCCGAACAGCAAGGGTTTGCGATCACCGCATTCCTTGGCGGCGGCGGCCAGGGTTTCGGGGTTGTCGCTTATCAGGATCAACTTGGCGTCTTCACAAGTCTCAAGCACTTTTTTGACCAGAGCGTTGAAGGCGGCGGCGTCCCCGGTGGCGTCTTTAACCGCCACCATGTCGGCCTGGAGCATAACCCCCACCCGCTCGTAGCGCAGAGACTTAAAGCGCTCGAGCCGGCCGTCGACGGCGGCCCCGTCCTGATCGGTGCCGACCAGGACGGCAATCCCGGTGGGATTTTCAAAACGTTTTTCGTGACGGAACAGACAGGTTTCACCACCGATGGTGTAAACGTGGTCACCTCCGCCGATCTTGACGGTGCGAATCGGCGGGGCCGATGCTTCCCCGATCTGCTCCTTAACCTCATCGCTGACATAGGGGCATTCACCGATTTCGGTCTGCCCGGCCGCCACCTTCATGGCAAAGGCCAGACAGGTGGGAATACCGCATTCCCCGCAGTTCTTCTTGGGGAGCATCTTCAGGATTTGAATTCCCGTTAAAGCCATTTGTCCGTTCCTCCTTAATTCCGCAAAATAACTCTGTCATCGGAGCATTAAGCCCCGAACAGGCTTCCTTATGTCGATTTTTTTAACCAGCCCGGCCTGGAAAACGTTCAACAGTGCCGCCGATTGCCACGGGCAGTCCGTTGTCGCTAGGGGACTGACTTGCGGCCTGCCGGCGGCAAACGGGGTCGTTTGTCGCCGGCAGGCGATACCGCAGAGCGAGTTCACTAAACCACGGGTTCCATTTCCAGTGCCGGGTGCCCGACCTTCTTGAGAAATTCAAGGATCTCCTCTTCGGTGGTCCCGTCTTCCTCGGTGGCGATTTTGTCAAAAAAGTCGGGCATTCCCAAGGCCTCACAACGCTCAATGAGCTTGTCTCTCAACTCTTCCTTGAGCATATTGGGCAACCATACCAGCCGGGGCATTCCGCCTTCAGCCAGAAACAGCTTGGGGCTGGTCAGATAATGTTTGGAGACTCCCATAAATCCTGGGGTTTGGGCACCACCACCGGCCATCCCGGCCAGAGTGGTGAACTTCATCCCCGAGGGGGTCATGCCCATGAAATCGCGATTGACCACCATAACCCCGTTGCACTGGGGCAACATGGCGGCGATGGCCTCGAAACAGCCACAGGCGGTCATGGGGCTGGTCATCAGCGAATAACAGGCCAGATCGGTGACCGCACCGCGGGAGGCCTGGCCCACAAATTCGTTGATGCCCTGGAACACCCCAAGGGTGGCATCGATGCATTCACCCTTGTGAATGGGCTGGTTGGGACCGGTGGGATTGATCTGATAAGAAGCTTTGCCGTCCAGCCAGTTGTAGGCACCGCACATACCCACCCGTTCCGGGGTTATGATGCAGACGTGGCTGGGAGCAAAGGACTGACAAAGGGTGCAGGAGTAAAAAACATCCTCGGTCTCGTCGGTCATGGACCCCAAGCGTTCGTCCCTGGACTCATAGACCTGCTTGGCCAGGTCTATCACCTCGTCAACCTTCTCCGGAGTGGTGTGGATGGTGACCTGGATCTTGTCGACAATGGATCCGAACTCCTGGTGCAGCTTACCATGCAGCACCTTGCCAATGTGCGCCAGGGAAAAGCCTTTTTCCACCGCGGCTTTGCCGATCCGCAGCCACATGATATCCCGCTGCCCCATGTGCATCAGACCCTGGATATAGTTGATCAGATGATGGAACTGACGTTCCAGAATGGGTTCATAATCGGATTGCATCTCCCGTCCGGCCACTTCCACCAGGATCGCCAGGGGCAGGTTATGGCCCTCTTCAATATCCTGTATGTCGGGACCTTCCACGGTGATCTTGCCGTCTTCGATTTCCTCCATCTCCTTGGATATCAGGACCTCGACCCCGGGTGTCCGGCCGCCGCCGCATTCCATGAAAAGATCGTCCTTACGGATCCGCTCACCCTCGAAGGCCGGGCCGAAAGACATGGGAATGTCGATCTTGGTGACACTTACCTTGAGACCACGAACCTCAATGGCCTTCTGCACGATCTCCTCGTGGGGTACCTGGCTGACCACGTGTTCGTAGGTGCAGATTCCGGTGGGAAGCACCTGGGGAATGTCGTAATCGGAAATGGTGGGAAAGCCCCAGTTGATGGCCCCGGCGGCGTTGGCGTACCATTCGTCGGAAACAGAACCAAAAGCCATGACAAAGGCAAAGGTCCGGTCTTTGTTGTAGAGCAGGTTGCCCCGGTAATCGCCGGGCTTGATGCCACCGAAGGCCATGGCCACCCGGCAGGCGAAACCGACGGCGAACACCGCCGAGGTATAGCTGCGGCCAAAGGGCACCAGACGGGTGCCCCAGCCGATCTGGACCCCCTGTTTGACCAGCTGCTCGGGCATGCTGACCCCGTCGGTCTGGTCGTGCATGAAGATATAAAGGTTCTTTTCCTGCAGTTCCAGGGCAATCTTGCTGGCCATCTCCGGGTCGGCCGGGGTGCCCATGATGGCGGCAAAACCGGGAGCGGTGCCGTCAACGAACTCAACCCCGCGCTTGCGGAAGATCACGTCGTCGGCGGCGCCCAGCCAGATGTTTTCCGCCAGGGGATCCTCGGTTTTGGTGTAGAATTCCGGTTCTTCAAGATAGCGGACGGCTTCCAGCATTTCCTCGGCAAAGAAGGTGGCCATACCGGCATCCAGAGCCGGAGCCAGGTACGGCAGCCAGAGGTTTTCACTGACCTGTTCCGGCAGCAGCTTGCGACATTCGGCAAAAATATCTTCCATGTCACCGAGTTTTTCCACCTTGGCCCCCAGCATGCTGTAGATGACGGGCAGAAAATAGGCGGTATTGGGAAAGGCCACTTCCTGTTCAGGACCATACTTTTTGAGGGCCCCCTGGTAGCGTTCCTCGGCCATGTCTACGATCTTGTGGGCTCCCCGGATGGCGGCGGAACAGATGATCTTGGACATTGATCTTCTCCTTGCAATATTATGTTATCTTTCGACAACTCGGTGCTGCTGGTTCATTTTTATCAGTGCCAAATCTTTACGAAGCCAGACCCTTGATCAGGGCCTTGGTAAGCGCAATGGCCCGGGGATGCCGCATGACCAGCACCTCACCGCCGGTTACCAGCATACACGAAGCGGTGATGGCTTCCATCAGAACGCCGCGATTTTCGGCGTCTCCCAGGTGCTCGTCGCTGGGCAGACGGCACTCCTTGGCCTTCCATACCTCGCGGCCCAGGTTGCAGATAAAGGGCTGCTGGAGTTTTTCATCCTTCTGGGTCAGGGCGGCCAGCCTGATCCGCTCCATTACCGAATAGGTGTATTCAATCCCGTAGCCCAGAGCGCCGATGGAAGGATCGATCAACACGGTATTCAGGGGGACACCCAGGTTTTCCAGCAGGATATTGAGCTGCTTTGCCAGGTTCACGTCGATGGGCGAAGAGGCCGCCATGGTGTGTTGAAAGGCCATGGCGGTGGCTCCCAGGGAGCGATAATTGCTGTCTTCCAGGGGAGCCAGGCAGACCTTCTTGTCGCCGATGACGGAAGTAACCTCGCGCAGGGTCTCGGTGTCCTTTTCGGAGTTGCCACAGCCCCAGATGATGATCGGGACATCCACGGCGGCCACCACATCGGCGGCTATCTTGGCCGCTTCGGAGGCGGGCCGGTTCTGACCGTTGGGGTCGGTACCCACCAGGGAAAGGCAAATTGCTTCAGCCTGGTAATCGTTGACGCATTTCTGGGCCCAGGCCACCGGGTTGTCCATTACTCCTGCAAAATGCCGGGTCAGGACTTCAGGCCATTCTTCGGGCTCAATATCAAGAATGTCCATGGCGATCAGGGGCTGATGATCGAGCTTGCCTTCAAAGAGGTGGAAAGGCATGGCATTGGTGCCGCCCACGGTAACGCTTTTATCGCCGTTGCCCAGTACCACCTCACGGATGGCGCCGGTGTACTCCTGACTGTAGGAGTCGGCGGGAACCTTGCTGGCCCGTTGCTCAAGGGGAGTTTTTTCCGGTGCCAGTTCGCCCACGGCCAGATCGGCGGGCGCTGCGGCTTTGGGCTCGGCCGCCTTGGGGGGCTCGGGTTTCTCGGCCTTTGCCGGCTCGGCTTGCTTGGGCTCGGGTTTGGGAGATTCAGGGGCTGGTTCCGCCTTTGGGGCAGCCTCCTTTTTGGCCTCCTCGGCGGCTTTGGCCTCGGCCTGGGCCTTGGCTTCGGCGGCCTTCTTAGCCTCCTCGGCGGCTTTGGCTTCGGCCTGGGCCTTGGCCTCGGCGGCTTTTTTAGCCTCTTCGGCGGCCTTGGCCTCCTCGGCTTTTCTGGCTTCCTCGGCCTTCTTGGCCTTGGCGGCCTCATCCTCGGCGGGTGCCGCTGGCGCCGGAGCCGCCGGGGTCGAAGAAGTTGCTATACCGCCGCCGCCGGCTCCGGTGGCCGGCTCGCGTTTGAGAACCGCTTCGGCGCCGGCAAACTGGGCCAGGGCGTCAAACTGATCATCGGACAGGTTGAAGGCCTTTTTCAGAGCCGCCAGTCCCTGACGGACGGACTCAAGAGCCATTTGACGTTCTTTTTCGTTCATTTCATCTTCTCCCGCTTCCGCTGGTTGAGCATGAATCTGGTCACTGGTATCGGTTGCCGGTACCCCTTGAGTGCCGGCGCCGGCACTCATCCGGGCAGCTTCTTCACGGGCGTCGGCGATTATTTTTTCGGCTTCCCGGCGGGCCGCTGCCAGTTCATCCTGGCCGGCACCGCTCCCGGCTGCGGTCGACACGGTTACTTTCTCGGTTGCTGGCGCCACTGTCGGCGCGCCGGCATCTTCAACTACCGGCCGCTGCTCCAGGCCTGCCCGCTGGACGATTTCAGCCACCGCTTCCTCCCACTCGATGGCCATCACATGCACCCCGGCCACCCCCTTGATCTCGCGGCACTGCTGAATTATATCGACACAGATGTTGATCCCCTCGTCTTCCTTGTCCTTGGCTCCCTGCAATCGCTTGAGTACCTCGTCGGGGACGTCGAGACCGGGGACGAATTTTTTCATATAACGGGCCATGCCCAGGGAGCGGGGAGGAGTCACCCCGGCCAGGATATAGACCTTTTCATCCAGACCAAGATCCCGGACCGCTTCCATGAATTTGGTGAACCGATCCATGTTGTAGATGATCTGGGTCTGGACAAAGTCGGCCCCGCTGGCGACCTTTTTAGCCAGGCGGGCGGCCCGCTGGGCCTCGCCGGGGCCGGCAAAGGGATTGGCGGCACAGCCCAGAAAGAGGCGGGGCTCCCCGCTTTTGATTTCCTCTCCGCACTGAAATTTCCTCTGATCCCGCATATCCCGCATCATTCCCAGTTGCTGGATGGAGTCCATATCGAAGACCCCCTTGGCACCGGGATGATTGCCGAACTTCTGATGATCGCCGGTCAAGCAGAGCAGGTTCTTGAGCCCCATGGCGGAGGCGCCGAGAATGTCGCTCTGCATGGCCAGCCGGTTGCGATCCCGGCAGGTCATCTGCACCACCGGCTCCACACCCTCGGATTGAACCAGAAGACCGGCCCCGATGCTGGACATCCGGACAATGGCGGTCTGGCAGTCGGTGATGTTAACCGCGTCGACCCGGCCCTTGAGCAACCGCGCTTTCTCCCGCACCACTTCCGGGTCGGCACTTTTAGGCGGCCCCAGCTCACCGGTGACGGCAAAGTCACCGGAGCGAAGCACCTGTTCCAGACGGCTGCCGGATTTCATTGCTGTTTCCATATCTATCCTTCCGTTATCTTGATTGTCAGCTGCCCAAAAGACCCTGCGCTGACCGTCCGCCCCGGCCAAAACCGGGGAAGACTGAAGGTACTTGCAATCTTAAATTTCAACCTGATCTTCCAAGCTTTATAACGTTCAGCCAGGCCGCAGGTTGCGGTGAGCGGCGCGGGGGGCTTACCCGTACACGCATACCGCCTCGCGCACCGCAAGATACGTTAATGCCGAACGTTTAAGCGGGGCCGGTGCAGCCGGCTCCCGGCACACCCCCGCTGAGCTCACGCCGCATGTTCATATCGAACAGCACCCGTTCGCTCTTTTTGTTGATCCCCAGGGCGTCACGCTTTTGCTCGATTTTTTCCACCATCAGCTCGGCCAGTTTCTGAGGATCGGATTCAACGTTCCAGTGTGCCCCCAGGGGTCCCATCAGGCCCTCCAGGAGATACTTGTTGAACCGCTTGGCCCCGCTGGTGGGCAGATCCTGGAAAACTACCTGGGCGCCGCTGGCCACGAAATACTGCCCGATGGCCACCGCCTTTTCACTCATCCACAGCGGTGCGGTGCCGATGGCCGGCAGATCGCTGATATCCTCGCCCAGACCGCCTTCCTTGACCATCTGGGTGGCGGCGATGAGGATCCGGCTGTTATCAACGCAGGAGCCCATGTGCAACACTGGCGGCAACCCCACTGTTTCACAGATCTCGGCCAGGGATTCCCCGCAGAAGCGGGCCGCCTCGGGGTTGACCAGGCCGGCCCGGCCCAGGGAAGTGGCGGCGCAGCCGGTGGCCAGCACCAGGATGTTGTTCTTGATCAAATGACGGGCGATGATCTCGTGGGTATCGTCGGCCAGCTTGAAGTTGTCGCAGCCGACAATGGCCGCCACGCCGCGAATCCGGCCGTTGATGATGTTGTCGTTAAGCGGCCGGTAACTGGCCCGAAAACGTCCGCCCAGGGTGTAATTGATGGTTTCATGGCTGAAGCCCACCACCACATCCAGCTTCTTTTCCTCGGGAATGAAACACTCGCCGCGCTTTTTGTAATTTTTAATGGCGTGGGTGAGGATCTGCTTGGCGGAATTGATGGCCTCGTGTTCATCGAACTGGATATGGACTCCGCCGGGCATCTTGGCCCGGTAGTTGGTGGTGATGATATCGGTGTGAAAATTGTTGACCACCTGGCCCAGGGATTCCATGACACACTGAACATCCACCACCATGGCCTCCACGGCGCCGGTGGCCAGGGCGATCTCCTGCTGGACAAAACCGGCGGCCACCGGAATCCCTCGGCGCATCAGGATCTCGTTGCCGGTGCAGCAGACCCCGGCCAGATTGATCCCCTTGGCGCCATGCTTTTTGGCCAATTCCTGCATGTCCGGTTCCTGGGCGGCGATGCACAGGGCCTCGGCCAGCAGCGGCTCGTGACCGTGGACGGTGACGTTGACCTGGTCGGCCTTGAGCACCCCAAGATCGACAATGGCCCGCCTGGGCACCGGGGTGCCGAACATGATATCGGTGAGCTCGGTGGAGAGCATGGAAGATCCCCACCCGTCGGCCAGAGCACAACGGGAGGCCTGGAGCATGATGTTTTCATAGTCCTGGTCCACCCCCATGTGGGTCCGGTGCATCATCTCCACCACTTCCCGGTCCACCCCCCGGGGAAAGATATTGAGTTTTTTCCACAGCTCCTGGCGCTTTTCCGTGGCCCGCTGGAGCATGGACAGGGGGGTGTTCTCCTGCTTGCCGAACTCGGCCAGGGCCTTTTCTCCCAGCTCCACCGCGATCTCGTTGATCTCGCGGTCCTCGGTGGCGATCCCGAAGACTTCGGCCAGCGATTTAAGCTTGGCTTCATCCTTGATCTGGTGCGGCCCTTCACCCTTGGCGGTGTCGATGAAGCCGCGCACCATCTCCCGGGCGTGATCGGTATGGGCGGCGGTGCCGGCGGCGACGATCCGGGCGAAATTGCGGGCGGCCACGGTATCGGCGGTGGCGCCGCAGATCCCGACCATATCTTCGATGCCGTCGATGATCTGGCAGGGTCCCATGTTGCAGTTACGGCAACAGGTACCGCCGGAGCCGAACAGGCAGGCGGACATTCCCCGGCGTTGAACCCGGTCGTAGGCGGTGATCACATTCTGCGCCGGAGCCGCCGCCAAAACTTCCTTGGTGGACTGACAGGTGATTTCCGTGCAGCCCTCACATCCGTTTCTCGTAGCCATATATTCCCCACTTAATCTGAATATGCTTTATACAAAACAGGTGCCATACAGGTGCCGAATCTTGTATTCGGCACATCACGACACTTTAAGCAGTACCGCAGATTTGCACAAGGGGAGGATTGGCAATAACAGCCACGCTGTATCACCAACCCTGATCCCGCACAGACGCGGTGCTGAAATTTACGCCAGCCCGGCGGCCTGTTTGGCGGCCTGCAGGGTGTTTTTCATCAGCATGGTGATGGTCATGGGGCCGACGCCGCCGGGAACCGGGGTGATGCAGGAGGCCTTTTCCTTGACCGAGTCGAAGTCCACGTCACCAGCCAAAATCGCCTTGCCAGATTCGCTTACTCCCATGCGGTTAACCCCGACATCGATCACCGCCACTCCTTCTTTGACCATGTCGGCGGTGACCATCTTGGGCACGCCAACGGCGGCGATAATAATGTCTGCCCGTCTGGTGTGGGCGGCAATATCCTTGGTGCGGGTGTGGCACAGGGTGACAGTAGCGTTACCAGCTTCCCTTTTTTGCAGCATAAGGTTGGCGATGGGTTTGC
>PWOG01000322.1 GCA_003557565.1 Desulfobulbaceae bacterium | reverse complement strand
GGTGGCCACATCGACACGGCCACGGCAGCGGAGTTGATCAGCATGCTGGACCGGGAACTGGGCAACGAGTATTGCCGGTTTCATCCCGGGGTCAGTTATCGTCACCTGCTGGTCTGGCGCGGTGACTGTACCGGTCTGGTAACCGTTCCGCCCCACGACCACAGCGACAAGGATGTGAGCGAGTACTGGCGGCGATATCTGGCGGTTCCCGGCCTGGGCGAAGTGGTTAGCCGGGCGGCCAAGTTGCTGGCCGAGGCGCCGGCCAACCGGCAGCGGCAGGAGGCGGGGGAGAACCCAGCCAATGGCATCTGGTTGTGGGGCGAGGGACGTCCGCCGGCCATGGCCACCCTGGCAGAACAGTACGGCGTAAGCGGCGCTCTGATTTCCGCCGTTGATCTCCTGAAGGGAATCGGTGTTTATGCCGATATGGAGATCATCAACGTGCCGGGAGTTACCGGCTACCTGGATACCAACTATGCCGGCAAAGTGGCATCGGCCCTGGAGGCCATCAAGCGCCACGACATGGTTTTCGTTCACATCGAGGCCCCCGACGAGGTTTCCCACCAGGGGGATCTCGACAACAAACTGCTGGCCATTGCCGATTTTGACCACCGGGTGGTGGAGCCCATGCTGGAAGGGTTGCAAAAAAGCGGTGAGCATTTCCGCCTGGTGGTGACCATGGACCACTTTACCCCCCTGGCCACCCGAACCCATGCCGATTTGCCGGTGCCGTTCATCCTTTTTGACTCGCTCCGGGATGCCCGCGACCCCGCCTGTGCCGACGGTTCCTGCTGGCAGGAGCCGGCCCGGGGCAACTACAGTGAACAACAGGCCGCTGACGCACCATTGCTGAAAGACGGCCGGGAGTTTCTCCGACTGGTACTAAGCCGCGATTGAACCGGACAGGAAAAGACCATGAGCAATCAGGAATTTGAACTGCAGGAGCCGATCCATCGGCATTGCTGCCGGGTTCTTTATGGCGACACCGACGCCGGCGGGGTGGTTTATTATGCCAATTATCTGCGCTTTTGCGAGGTGGGGCGCACCGAGTTCATGCGGGAGCAGGTCTGTTCCTACCGCAGCCTTGAGGAAATGGGCATCATTTTGCCGGTGGTTGATTGTCGGGTGCGCTACAAGGCCTCGGCCCGATATGATGATTTGCTCACCGTGGAAACCTCTCTGGTGGCGGTAAAGGCAGTTTCCTGTCGTTTTAATTACCGGCTCAGCGATGAAAGCGGCCGCCTGCTGGCACTGGCTTATACCACCCATGCGGCCGTGGATCGACGGGGCAAGTTGACCCGTTTGCCCCGGGAAATTCTGGCCAGCCTGCAAAAACTGGCCGGTGCGCCTTGACATTTTAGCTAAACAAGGTATTATGCCTTGATGCGGCGCGGGGTGGAGCAGTTCGGTAGCTCGTCGGGCTCATAACCCGAAGGTCGGAGGTTCAAATCCTCCCCCCGCTACCATTTTTTAAAGAGCATTAAGGGTTTGGCAGATTTTGATGCTAAACCCTTTTTTAGTTTGTAACCTGAGGGGGGATGCCTGATGTCTGCTGAAATCTCTGAAATAACGATAAATTACGAAGAGGATGGGGTTCTTCTGGTCAAGGAGTTGGACAAGGAAGTACTCAGCAAAGGGGCCTGGTCCACCATTATTTTTCGTTACCAGCAGTGGGACAGGAAAAAGGAAGCCTACGGTCCCGAGCAGTATACCATCAGGCGTTATCGCAAGATGAGCGGCCAGTACCGGCAACAATCCAAATTCAATATCTCCAGCCGTGATCAGGCCGCTAAAATCGTCGATATTCTCAGCCGCTGGCTGCGGGAGCAGGAGTAAGCGACCCTGTGACCGCTTACCATTTCGCCCCTTGATCGCTAACTTGCCGGGGCCTGCAGCCTGATCGCCCCGGTGTTAACCAGTTGAGTTTGGGCGTGCGTAGAAATCCATCGAGATTGACGCTTTGTACGGGAAGGGATATAAATAGTAAATCGCTCGATGGCGAGAAAAAAGTTATTGACCGGGATCAAGCACAAACGGGAACAGGTCCATGCGTAAAGGGCACAAGCGAGAGCTGATCGGCAACGAAGGTAGGGTGCTCCTGGACACCATTCGGCGGTTGAACCGTCGTCATGCCGTGGATCATCTCCTGAAGTTGCTGAAAAAGACCCATCACGCAGATATCGCCTGGACCTTTCGTCTTCTTGCCCCCCCCGAACGGCGCAGTATATTCAACATCATCGCCCAGACCGATATGGTCGGGGATTTCATCAGTGAGCTTGATGAGTCCATCATGCTCGAGTTGGTCAGTGATCTGACCCCCCAGTACATGGCGGCCATCGTCAAGGAGATGGACAAGGATGATGCTGCCGATTTGCTCGAGGCCCTGCCCGAGGACATAGCCAATGATATCAGGCAGGTTATGGGCAAGGCCGACCGGGAAGAGGTTGACGCCCTGCTCAAGTATGATTCGGAGACCGCCGGCGGCTTGATGTCCCCGGACTTCATGGCCTTCGACGAAGAAATGACGGTGGACGAGGCGATCAAGAACGTCCAGGAGCGCAGCGAGGAATCGGAAACCTCTTTCTATCTTTACATCACCCACGGCCAGGAACAGCAGTTGGCCGGGGTGCTTTCCCTGCGTGAGCTGTTGCTGCATCCTCCCTATCGGCAGTTGAAAAACGTGATGAACCCCAATGTGATCGCGGTTTCCACCGCCACTCCGCAGAATGAAGTGGCCCACTTTGTGTCTCAATACAATTTTCTGGCTCTGCCGGTGGTGGACTCCTCCTATAAGCTGCTGGGGATTGTCACCGTTGATGACATCATTGACGTTATCCGCGATGAGGCCACCGAGGATTTCCTGCAGATGGCCGGTGCCGGCAAAGACCAGGAGATTCTCTTAAAGCCGGTGATTGATAACGCCAAGGCCCGGGCTCCCTGGTTGTTTGCCACCCTACTGGGCGGGATCGGCGCCGCTTTTATTATCACCATGTTTGAAGAAGAACTGGCTCAGGTTCTGGCCCTGGCCGCCTTCATGCCGGTGGTGGCCGGGATGGGCGGCAATATTGGCACCCAGTCCAGCACCATTGTGGTGCGCGGTATTGCTACCGGCCGGGTCAACATGGAGGCCCTGTCCCGGGTGATCTTTAAGGAGATGCGGGTTGGCTTGATCCTGGGGGGTATTTATGGGGTGTTTCTGGGGCTTCTGGCCAGGCTGGGATATGCCGAGCCAGCTCTGCTGGGGGTTGTGGTCGGGCTTTCCATCCTGCTGGTTATGACCATGGCCGCCATAATCGGGTCAGCCATTCCCCTGATCCTGCGACGCCTGAATGTTGACGCGGCAGTGGCCACCGGTCCTTTCATCACCACCACCATGGATATTGTCGGGGTCACCGGTTACTTTGTTATCGCCAAAACTCTGCTCGGTTTATAACTCATGAAAATCTCATCCCATACCGGAAAGCCAGCCCGCCGGGTACCCATCCTGTTGTTGCTGGCAGTCATCGTTGGTGGCTGGTGGTGGTTTTTTCATGACCGGGAGGAATCCCTGGCGCCGGTCCAACCCCAGCCGGTTACCGCCCGGGGTGATCTGGCCGAGGCCGAAAAGACCGCCATTGAGATTTTCCAGTCCGCATCCCCTTCGGTGATTTTTATCACCACCACCGAGTTACGTCGCAGTCTTTTTACCCCCAATATTTATGAACTGCCCCGGGGCAGTGGTTCCGGCTTTTTCTGGGATGACCGGGGACATGTGGTCACCAACTATCACGTCATTGAAGATGCCAGCCGGGTTGAGGTAACTCTGGCCGATCAAACCTCCTGGTCCGGGGAGGTGGTGGGGGTGGCTCCCGACAAAGATCTGGCGGTGCTTAGAATCGATGCCCCGCGGGAAAAATATGCCCCGCTGCCGGTGGGCGAGTCCGCCAATCTGCTGGTGGGCCAGAAGGTCTTTGCCATCGGCAACCCCTTTGGCCTGGATCAGACCATGACCTCGGGTATCGTTTCAGCCCTGGGACGGGAAATTGAGGCGGTAACCGGCAGAACCATCCAGGATGTGATCCAGACCGATGCCGCCATCAACCCCGGCAACTCCGGCGGACCATTACTGGACAGCGCCGGGCGTCTGATAGGTATCAATACCGCCATCTTCAGCCCTTCCGGGGGCAGTGCCGGCATTGGTTTTGCCGTGCCGGTGGAGGCGGTCAACCGGGTGGTTCCCGAAATCATCGAGCATGGCCGGGTCATCCAGCCCGGCCTGGGGATCACCGTGGCCCACGAGCAACTGGCCAGGCGCCTCGGGGTGGAAGGGATCCTGATTGTCAACATCCAGCCTGGAGGTGCCGCTGAAGAAAGCGGTTTACGCGGCAGTCGCCAGGTGGGGGGGGCACTGTTGCTGGGGGATATTATTGTGGAAGTGGAAGGCAACCGGGTGGAAAGTTACGATGACCTGCGCAACGTCCTTGATGATTTTCGGGTGGGGGATACCGCTGAGCTGAAGATCATTCGCGACGGCGAGGAAAAACCGGTAACCGTGGTTCTGCAAGAGGTTGATTAAAGGTGAACTGGTGGACCAGGGCTCTTAAAAGTCTGATCTCCGCCGACGAGCGGGACCGGCTCGATCTCTTCCGGATGTTTCCCAGCATCCGGCGTTTTCTGGCCGCCCGTCATCACTATGCCTACATGCGGATCGCCAGTGATCTGCTCTTTATCTTTATTCTCCTGCTGGGGCTTTTCGGTCCCCGTGACCCGGAGAACAACATCGCGGTTTTTCTGAGCTGGGGGGTGATCTGGCCGGCCATCGTGCTGAGCTGGTTTTTCGTTGGCCGGATGTGGTGCGGGATCTGCCCCTTTCCCGGCCTGGGGGTTTTTCTCCAGAACAAGGGTTGGACCCTTAATCTGCCGGTGCCCAGGTTTTTGCAGAAATACGGGGTTTACAGTTCGGTTTTTCTCCTGGCTCTGATCATCTGGACCGAGATTGTCGGCGGGCTTGATCGCTCCCCCCTGGGCACCGCCTACTTCCTTCTGGCTATTGTTTTCGGCGCCTCCTTGCTGTCGGTACTTTTTTCAGGTCAGGCCTGGTGTCGTCATCTCTGCCCTCTGGGCCGGATCAGCGGCGCTGCCGCCACCCTGGCGATCACCGAGTTCCGGCCCGACCACGACAAATGCCGGGGATGCACCACCTTTGCCTGCAAGCGCGGGGCGCCGGGAAAAAGGGGATGCCCGGTTTATCTCGGGGCCTTCAATGTGCAGAACAACCTGCACTGTCTGGTTTGCGGCCACTGCCTGCCTGCATGCGACCGCGACTCGCCCCAGCTGTTACTGCGCAACCCTTATTCGGAGTTGATTCGCAACAAGGGGCGCTACATTACCTGTACCTATATCGTCCCTTTCCTGATCGGTTCACAATTGGCCCGTTTTTTCCGGGAGACACCCAACTATGCTCAACTGCAGGCGACTTTTGGCCTGTCCGATGCGGTGCTGTTCAGTATCTTGCTGGTTTTTGGTTTTATTGCGGTACTGGGGATAATTCACTACGGGGCCAGACTTTTCGGTATCACCGAGGATCCGATGTTTGGCAAGTTCTCCCCATTGGTGCCGATTCTGATTCCAATGGCATTTTGCGGTGAGCTGGTCTACCGCATGCACTACTTTACCGCCGGCGTCGGTGACTTTCTGCCCACCGCCGGCCGCCAGTTCGGGCTCGCGGTTCTGGAGAAGCTGCAATTTACGGTGCCGGATTTTCCGGTCCAGATTCTGGCCGCTGTTTTTATGCTCAATGGGACCATTGCCGGCTGCTACATCCTCTGGCAGTTCTGCTTGCGGGATTTTTCCGACATGGTTGGATTCCGCGACTTTCTGGGGATCAATTTGCTGATCATCGCCCTGCTGGTGGCTTATCTTACGGTTATCTTTTGACCCGCAACACCAAGAAAATGGTAACCGCCCCGGAGCCGATGCAAGCGTAGGTGATAACGGGGGTGAAATGGTAAGCGGTCACAGGGTAAACTGTCGGGGCATCGCCGACAATTGCTTGTGGTGGAGTGGTTTTTGGGAATCATCCACGGCCGGTGGTTATTTCAGCTGGTTTAACTGTTTTAAAAACGTCTCCCGCTTGTTCTTGGCCAACTCCCGCATGTCCTTGATCTGGTCGGACTCGTCGACGATCTCCCGGCCGACGATCTCTTCGATCACGTCCTCCAGGCTGATGACTCCGGTAAAGCCGCCGTATTCATCGACCACCACGAAGAGATGGCGGCGGAGCTCAAAAAAGTCCAGCATGATCCTGGTCAGCCGGGCCGACTCGGGGACGAAATGGACCGGCTGCATCAATTCCCGGAGCCGCACCTGATCCTTGTCGGCGGCGGCCGCCAGCAGAACATCCTTGCGCAGGACAATGCCCACGATATTGTCCGGATTTTCATCATATACGGGCACCCTGCTGTGGAAGTTCCATTTTTTTTCAAACTCGCGGGCTTCTTGCACCGTAAGCTCGGCGCCCAACGTAAAGGTGACGGTTCGGGGGGTCATGGCCTCCCGTACCCGTTTGTGTCGCAACTCCAGGATGTTGGTGATAACACTGGCTTCCTGGGCGTCGATGGCCCCGGTTTTTTGACTGATGGCGGCGAACGCCGCAACTTCCTTGGCTGAAACCAGAACTTCCTCGTTTTCTCCATCTCCCAGACGGCGAGTGATAACATGGATAATCCACACCGCCGGGGCCAGCAGTTTCACCAACCAGTGCAGGGGCAGGGCGATCCAGGGGGCCAATACCTTGCTGTAGGTTACCCCCAGGGTTTTGGGTAGAATTTCGGAAAAAAGCAGGATGCTGACGGTAAAGGCGGCAAAAAAAATTGCCAGGTGCTGTTCGCCGAACACCACCGCTGCGGCGGCGCCGGCCACCGCCGCCCCGGCGGTATTGGCGATGGTGTTCAGTGTCAGGATGGCGGTGATCGGCTTATGCACGTCCTGTTTTAGTTTTTTCAGGATATTGCCGACGTAGGGGCGTTTCTGGGCCAGCAGTTCAATCCTGCTCAAGGGCACGGAATAAAGAACTGCTTCAAAAATGCTGCAGAGGGCGGAAATCACTATGGCAAAACCGACGGCCAGTATAAGTTGGGTGAGCAAGGTAAAACCTCCTGCTGAACATAGGGAAAGACAGTCAATGGCCCCGATATTAACGGGATCCGGCCCAATACTCCAGGGTAAAATTGCCGGAAAGGCTCCAGAGCCGGCAACAACCTTGCAAAGTTGACTTTATTTTGTATTTTTTTATCAGCTTTGTGCATTGGCGGCCCCAAAACTACAACAAAGCAGGCGATCACCGGGCACCGCATCTTGCAGTGATCGGGCCGGCTCACGTATTGATGCAGGCATCGCCGCCGAGGCTCCACGCAACCTGCGTCACCCTGTGGGCGCTTATCCTTTTGGCCCCGTGATCACTTACACAACAAAGACCCGGGCACTTTAAAGCAGTCTGTTGTCTTATCATTATCGAATAATCGGGAGTGTGAGCTGAATGAAAGAAAATAAGCCGAAGAACTATGGAATAAAAATTGCCACCACCACCGCCAGGACGGTGGATAAAGATACTTTGCTCTGTTTTGTCAGGCAACAAAAAGACCGTGAGCCGCCGGTTCAAGAACTGCCCTGGTTGCGAGAGTGCCTGATCGGAGCCTGGCAAAGTGAAGATTTTAGTGGAAAAAAAGACCAGTTACTGGTGGCTTATCCTCCTAAAGACAAAGACGGAAAGCCGGATGATAAACCGCAAAGAATCATCATGGTCGGTCTGGGTCCTGAAGACCCTGATGAGGAAACCCTGCGCCAGGCGGGGGGAGTGGCAATGGCCCGGCTGCTTAAAACCCGGGCCGTGGAGGTGGCTCTTCTGTTGCCAAAAGGTTGCGGCCAGCCCGCAACCAGGGTGGCGGCAGCCTTAAGTGAGGGAATGCTGCTGGCGGCCTACCGTTTTCGCAAATATTTCTCGGAATTCCCGGCGGCCGGGTCGGGCGAAGAAAAAAACGATGGCAAAGAGGAATCAGAAGAGCAGGAGCCGTCCTTGCGGCAAATTACCATCCAGGGGCCACGGGGGATCGGTCCCGCAGTCAGGCGGGCGGTGGTGCTGGCGGAAGCCGTTTGCCGGGCCAGGGATATGGCCAACGAGCCCGGCAACGGTTGGACTCCGGAAGATTTTGCCAGCCACGCCCGGCAGCTGGCCCACCAATACGGCCTCAAAGTGACCGTGCTTGATCGTCGGGCCATGGAAAAAAAGGGGATGGGAGGAATCCTGGCGGTTACCAAAGGTTCTGAACAACCGCCCCGGCTGGTGGTGGTAGAATATCACGGGCGCCCGGCGTCTTCTGGCCGGAAGGGCGGCAGGACGGAATCAAATCGGCCCTTGCCCACCCTGCTGCTGGTGGGCAAAGGACTGACCTTTGATTCCGGGGGGATTTCCCTGAAACCGGGCAGCGGCATGGAAGAGATGAAATATGACATGTGCGGCGGGGCGGCGGTGCTGGCCGCCATGGACGTGGTTGCCCGGGAAAAACCGGAAGGGCTTAACGTGGTGGCCATGGTGCCGGCGGCGGAAAATTTACCGGGGCCGGCGGCCCTTAAGCCGGGAGATGTTATTCGACAGTATGGTGGCAAAAGTGTGGAGGTGATCAACACCGACGCCGAAGGGCGATTGATTCTGGCCGATGCGCTGGCCTACGGCGTGGAAAAGTTCAAACCTTCGGCGGTTATTGACCTGGCAACCCTTACCGGGGCGGTTATTGTGGCCCTCGGGCACCACCGTGCCGGCTTGCTGGGCAACGATGACGACCTGTGTGCCAGGGTGATGGCTGCCGGGGAAAGGGTGGGAGAGCCGTGCTGGCGGCTGCCTCTGGGGCCGGAGTACCGTAAACAGCTCAAGTCTTTGGTGGCGGATCTGAAAAATGTCGACAAACGTGATGCCGGTACCATACTTGGGGCGGCCTTCCTGGAAGAATTTGTCGGCAAAACCCCCTGGGTGCACCTGGATATCGCCGGTACTGCCTGGAATTTCACCGAAAAATCATATATTCCCAAGGGACCGTCAGGTTTTGGCGTACGAACTCTGGTGGAACTGATCAGGAACTGGGGGTAGCCTGGGGCTGCGCCTCAACCTTACAATAAGGCATTTACCCCATTAATCGGCGCGTAAGCGGTCACAGGGTGCCGCCCCAGGTTGTGGCGATCGGGACGGCGATGCATACATAAGCACATGAGCCATCCCGATTGCCGCTATCGGCGGTGCCCCGTGATCGCTTACCAGGCGGGTTAAAAATCGTCAAAGTGATCGTTGTTCACCTTGGGCGGTTTGACCTGTTCTTTCTTTTGGGTCACCTCCCGGGTTTGCCGGGTTTGGGCCGGCTGGGTGCTGTTGGTCTGCCCCCTTCTTGGGGCCTGAGTCGACGAGGGTCTTTTCAGGCTGCGATCTTCAGAAAGTCGGTTGAGTTGATCCTTACTGAAAAAGACTAGTTGAAGTCAAATAGGCTGCCGGCCCTTTCGTAAAAAAGGGCCGGCTTTTTCGTTGATGGAATGGATCGGTAGAGCGTCCTGATAAGGGTCCGCAGAATAGAGTGTGCATTGTTTTGCACAAGCTGGGATAGGCGTGATGTTCTGCAAAGGCTTCGTTGCCGACTGTGGATAGCGTTGCGGCGGGCAGGCAACCGATTACAGATCCAGGGACTCACATCCAAGTACTCACTGAAATGAGGAGGTTTGTCGCATGAAAACAGAGAAGGATATTCTGCAGCTTTTCACCGAGTGGAACCAAGCACTTCAGACGGGGAATCCCGACGAGGTGGTGAAGCTCTATGCCGAGAATGCCATACTGCTGCCGACCCTCTCCGATCGAGTTCGTCATTCCCATGCGGAATTTCGCGATTACTTTGTGCACTTTCTGCCAAATGGTCCACAGGGTAGTATCGACGAGGCCAATGTCAGAATATTCGGCGACATTGCCATCAATTCCGGTGTTTATACGTTTCGCTTCGCCCGAGGCCCCTTTGAGAGCGTTCAGGCTCGCTTCACGTATGTCTACCAATGGACGGGCAGCCGGTGGTTGATCATAGAGCACCATTCTTCGGGAATGCCGGAGCAATGTGCGCAATGGTGCCTGCCTGCAGGCGGTGCGGGGCATTGATACACAACAGCAAAAGCCGCTGTTCAGATTCACCCCAAAGTGGCCCGCTCAAGGCGACTGCGCCAAAACGGGGAAGGGACGTAGGGTGGGTGCGGGGTTTATCGCACCCACCATTACCGGCAGTCCGGCTGTACGAGTAACAACCATTCATAAATAACCGGACTTTCCCGGTACGAAGTCCCACAGCGAGCCCAGTCATGAACCCTATGGCTGATTTAATTTGTCAATTCAGAACTCTTATCACAGGGACGGCTGCGTTCGTTTTTGGCGATCGGCACTGTCCGCAACCCGGCAAAACAATGCTGAAAGAGCATTCGGCCGGGGAGATGTCGCCAATCGGTTCCCCCAGGCGGCTGGCTCCTATGAAGTTCTGCAACCGTCCCTCTTCAACACATTCCCTCCTCGGCTCCTGGTGGCGGGGGTTCCTGACCCGTCCCACCGTGAGCCTCACGATTCCCGACAGTGACTTTTGCCGTGGTGTGCTGCGGCAACGTTGTGAAGCAGGGGTGCAACACTCCCCGTGGATGGAGGAGCCAGAGTGACGTGTAGCCCGAGAAGTTGTGGCCCGTGGAAATGGGAGCTGACAGAAAAGGGCCCGTCTCAGTGGGGGGACTCGAACGGGTATCTAAGCGGTCCTGGGATGAGAAGTGTGAAAATGAATCGGGCTGGCTGAACACAAATTGGGAGGGGGTGCTGGGGAAAGCACCCGTACACGAACAATGGCGCGGAGAAGGACGGCGTCCCGCCCTTTTGGAGCAGGGCGCCGTCTTTTTTTAGACCAGAGAGAGAAATATTATGGGTTTGCTTCCCCTTTATGAGGCTGCCTTGGGTTCCGGTTTCTTGAAGCCCAGAGCCAACAGCAAGCCGGCGATGAGAAGCCCTGCGGCGACGTAAAGGGCGATGCCCTTGATTGCGGCAAACACGAGGGGTCCTAAAATACCCGCGGCCGCCCATGCAGTCAGCATCATCCCGTACACCTTGCCGATATTCGCGGGGCCGAAAGTGTCGGCGGCAAAAGCGGGCATACAGGCAAAGCCACCACCGTAGCAGGCCAGGAGGTAACAGGCGATGACGGTGAACAGGAACTGGCTGCCGATCTGGGGAAGGAGAACGTAAAGAATCGCCTGGCTGATGAACATGGCGATGAAGACATTGCGACGCCCGATGGCATCGGAAGTCCAGGCCCAGAAGAGTCGTCCCAGACCGTTGAATATGGAGGCGTAGGCGACGATCGATCCTCCCACGACGGCGAGAGCCGCGGCGGTCATCTCCGGCTGTGCCGCTCTGACCACACTCTGAGCCATGGGCGAAAGCTGAGATATGAGGCCCAGGCCTGCAGAAATGTTCAGGAAGAGCATGCCCCAGAGCATCCACCACTGGGGAGTCTTCTTGGCTTCGTCGAAGGTGTAGGAGGCGGCTGCGGAGACGCCGG
>PWOG01000127.1 GCA_003557565.1 Desulfobulbaceae bacterium | reverse complement strand
TATGGCGGCCGGTTTCAGTTCAAGAGCTGGGAGTTGATCGGCGACGCCAAGTCCGCCCAGCGCGATGCCTGGGAGGTCCTTTACGACAAGGAGCCCGAGACCAACGACCACAAGGCCTTCAAGGAGCAAACGGCAAACGCGGCCAACCCGGTCTGCATGTTCTGCAAATCCCAGGACAACATCCTCAGCTGGGCCTACATGGGCGACCCCCATCCCAAGGCCGAGTGGGACCGGACCTCCAACGTGGTTGATTTCGCCCGCAGCCTGAACCATGCCCTGAACTGCTTCACCTGCCATGATCCTCACTCCACCGAGCCGCGGATCACCCGTGATGCCCAGATTCAGGCTATTGTCGACCGCGACGAAGGCACCTATCCTTATGACGAGGCCAAAAGCGAGCGGATCACCGTGGAAAAAGTCGAGTTCCGCGACGGCTTCCGGGCCATCGGTCTGCTCAGCGAACCGGACTCCAACATGATGTGCGCCCAGTGCCACGTTACCTACAACTGCAACCCCGGCACCGACGCCAAAACCGGGGAACGGGTGACCATGGCCGACCAGCGGACCAACCTCATGCCCTGGGTCAACGTCTGGGACATCGAGGAAGCAATGTTTGATAAATTTTCCTTCTTTGATTTCCGTGACGCTACCACCGGCGCCAAGAAGATCAAGTTCCAGCATCCGGAAATGGAAACCTTCTGGGGCTCCGCCCATGAGCAGGCAGGGGTTCAGTGCCAGGACTGCCATATGCCCAAGACTGTTTCCAGAGCCGGGGTGGAGTACACCTCGCACTTCCAGACCAGCCCCCGCTATAACCTCAAGGGCACCTGTCTCCAGTGCCATACCGACTGGAGCGAAGAGCAGGCCATGTACACCATCAACTCTGTAAAGAACTACGTCCGCGGTCGGATCGCCAAGACCGAGTTCTGGCTCTCCGAGTTCATCGACACCTTTGTCCGGGCCCAGGATCTGGGCGTACCGGAAAGCGTCCTGGAAGAGGCCCGCGGCTATCACACCACCGCCAACACCCATTGGGAATGGTGGGTCGCCGAGAACTCCGACGGCTTCCATAACCCGCAACAGGCCCGGGATTCCCTGGCCCGCTCCATGACCCTGTCCCAGGAGGGCATCGCCCTGCTGAACGAGGCCATTGAAGAGCGGCGGTAAACTGTGCTGTCGCTGCTTAATACTTGCAGCGATCAGTAGGTAGTTGTATAAGGCAGAAGGCGGGATTAATCCCGCCTTCTGCCTGTTTTGTATTAACGGTCAACCCTAAAAGCTGCAAGCAAGGAACGGTTTTATCATGAAAAGCTTTGCTACGATTTTGTTGGTGTTATTTTTGGCTGCCGCCTGCGGCCAGCAGGAGCAGGAAAAGATCGGCGCCGAGGCGGGTCCCGCCCCCGATGAAGGCTATATCGTCCAGGTGGGGGAGAACTACATTACTCCGGCGGATGTGGAGCAGGAATTGGCCGGCATGCCCGAAAGCCGGAGAATGGGATATGAAATGCCCGGCGGCGAGCAGCGCCTGCTCGACGAGATGATCAAGCGGGAAATGTTTCGCCAGGAAGCTCAACGGGCCGGGCTTGATCAGAGCGAGGAATACCGCCAACGGGTGGAGTACCTGAGCCGGCTGGCTCTGGTGGAGATGTTCCTGGAAGACCGCATCCAGGGCAGCGTGACGGTCAGCGACCGGGAGCTCAGCGACTACTACGAGGAGCACAAGGAGGACGAATTCACCAACCCCGTCAGCGGCGAGACCCAGCCATTCACCAGCGTCCGGGACAACATCCGCCGTTATCTGGTGATGGAAAAGCAGCGCCAGGTTTTCGACGACTATATGGAAGACCTGATGGCAAGATACGAGGTGCGGGTATCCGATGATTATCGGGCCCAGGAGCAGGAAGCTCAGCCACCCCTGGAATCCGAAACCGAATTCGATGGCACCATGATGCCCGAAGAAAATATGCCCTGATAAAGAATTATGGAACAGCAACCCGAGGCCGCCCCCGGCCAGGAGTAACGGCGCGGACCTGCGCACAAAAAAACCGCCCCCATCGGGGAGCGGTTTTTTTGTGCCTTAAAGGGGGGGGGCGGAAATGCAGGAGATGATTATATTCCGGCGGTGGCCTCCTCGGAGGCACCGACCCTGGTAAAGGTAAGACCGGGGCTGCCCTCGGGCCGGTCGATCTGGATGGTATCCCCTTCGGCGAAGGCCCCCTCCAGGATCTTCATCGCCAGGGCGTCCTGGATATAACGCTGGATCGCCCTCTTAAGAGGTCGGGCCCCGTAGTTGGGATCGTAGCCCACTTCGATAATGAACTCCTTGGCCGCCGGAGTCAGCTCGATCCGGTAATGCTGCTCGGCCAGCCGCTGGGTCAGCAGGCTGAGCTGGATATCGACGATCCGGCTCAGATGCTTGCGCCCCAGAGAGTGGAAGATGATGATCTCATCCAGGCGGTTCAAAAACTCCGGCCGGAACTGGGCGTGCAGGATTTCATCGATGCGCTCCTTGATCTCGTCCCGGCGCTCCTCACCCAGGTCCATGATCAACTGGCTGCCCAGGTTGGAGGTCATGATCAAAATGGTGTTCTTGAAATCCACCGTCCGTCCCTGGCCGTCGGTCATCCGGCCGTCATCCAGGATCTGCAGCAGGACGTTGAAGACATCCGGGTGGGCCTTTTCGATTTCATCAAAAAGGATCACCGAATAGGGCCGGCGCCGCACCGCTTCGGTCAGATAACCACCCTCCTCGTAGCCGACATAGCCGGGAGGGGCGCCGATGAGCCGGGCCACCGAGTGCTTTTCCATGAACTCGGACATATCAATGCGCACCATCGCGTCTTCGGTATTGAACAGGAAGGCCGCCAGCGCCTTGGTTAACTCGGTCTTGCCCACCCCGGTGGGCCCCAGGAACAGGAAAGAACCATTGGGCCGACGCGGATCGGAC
>PWOG01000057.1 GCA_003557565.1 Desulfobulbaceae bacterium | reverse complement strand
TGCTGCTGGCCGGCCAGATCAACGGCACCTCGGGCTACGAGGAAGCAGCGGCCCAGGGGCTGATGGCCGGGATCAACGCCGCCCGGCTGCTCGGCGGCGACGAGCCCCTGGTGCTGGACCGCTCCCAGGCCTATATCGGGGTGCTCATCGACGACCTGGTGACCAAGGGCACCAAAGAGCCCTACCGCCTCTTTACCTCCCGGGCCGAGTACCGCCTGCTGTTGCGGGAGGACAACGCCGATTTCCGGCTGTGCGGCATCGGCCGGGAGATCGGCCTGCTGGATGCCGAGCGTTACCGGGCTTTCCAGGCCAAAAGGGAGGCCATGGCCGACTTGCGGCATTATCTGGAACAGACCCGGGTCGCCCCCACCCCGGAGGTCAACCGCCGCCTGGCCGGGCTGCAAAGCTCTGCCCTGCGCCAAAGCCTGAGCCTGGCGGAGCTGCTTAAGCGCCCGGAGCTTGATATTGCCACGGTGTTGTCTTTGGCCGCCGGCCCGGACCCCGCCGAAACTGCAACGGGGACGGGGACCACGGAAAAAATGGCGGCGGCAATGGGCCCCGGCGCCGAACTGGCTCATATCCATCGGGAAGTGGAACTGGAGATCAAGTATGCCGGCTACATTACCCGCCAGGAGGAGCAGGTCCGGCGTTTCCGCAAGCTGGAGGCCCAGCGGTTGCCCGCCGACCTGAAATACACCGACATGCCGGGCCTGAGCCGGGAGGTGGCGGAAAAACTGGAGCGCATCCGCCCCCGCACCCTGGGCCAGGCCGCCCGTATTTCCGGGATCACCCCGGCGGCCGTCAGTGTCCTCCAGGTTCAGCTGAAAAAAATGTAAACGAACTTAAATCAAAAGGTTAGCACCCCTGATGAACTGTTCACAAAAAATAAAGTTGGCTGTCAGGGAAGAAAAAGCAGTTCAAACAGCAGCTCGATCTGGGCCGGGAAAAAGATCCACAGCCAGGCGGCGGTGATCAGGAAAGGGCCGAAGGGGATGACGCTGCGGCCGCCCTTGCCCTGGCGGATCATGGCGCCAATACCCACCACCAGGCCCAGCACCGAACTGGCCAGAATAATGAAGGGCAGGGACTGCCAGCCCAAAAAGGCCCCGAGCATGGCCAGCAGCTTGATATCACCGCCGCCCATGCCCTCGCGGCCGGTGAGCAGATAGTACCCCTGGGCCACCAGGAAAAAGGTGCCGCCGCCCAGTAAAATTCCCAGACCGGCGTCCGGCCAGGAGATCCCGCTCAGGGCAAAAGAGGCGGCAAAGCCCAAGACAATCCCTGGCAGGCTGATGACATCGGGAATCAACTGGTGGTCGAGATCGATAAAAAAAATGGCCAGCAGGGCGGCGGAGAAGATAAAGTATATCAGCCAGTCCACCCCCGGCCCCAGGCGCAGCAAGAGGGCCAGGGCCAGGCCGGCCATGGCCGCCTCCACCAGGGGGTAGCGCCAGGAAATTTGGGTGCCGCAGGCTCGGCAGCGCCGCCCCAGCAGGACGAAACTTAACAGCGGGATATTGTCGTACCAGCGAATCGCCGTCCTGCACTGGGGACAACGGGAGGCCGGCCAGGCGATGGTTTCGTCCGATCCTTCCATTCTGGCGGGCAGCCGCAGAATAACCACGTTCAGAAAACTGCCGACCACCGCTCCCAGCACCAGCACCGCAGGCATAAAAAGATAATAAGAAATTTGATATTCCATAACCTGTTATGATATATCGGAATTAGCACCGGCGCTGTAAAAAATTTTTCGGGTGACGGTTTTTGCCTCTGCCCACTTTATTATTACCGTTTATCAAAAATGAAAGGTACCATTGCCATGGCTATTTCAATCGACGACTCAATACGATTGTTCAAATCGGAAATCATCGCCCAGGATCATCGCCTGCCCCAGCGACGCAGTGAGCCGCTGCTGGAGGCCTGCAGCTGTCTCAAGCAGCGGTTCAAATCACGGAAAAACATCCTGGCGATCCTGGGCATGGCGGAAGGGGTCATTCTCTACATGCGCAAACGGCAATCAACCGCCGATCCGGCCTGCCTTGATTTCCTTAAGGAAGCCCTGGCCCAGGTGGTCAACATTTACGAGGAGGGCAAGTTCGTCCCGGAACAGGAAGACGAGCTGGGCAAAAGGATGTATAAACGCTTTACCGACCTCAAGAATCGTCAACAGGAACGACAAACCAGTCTGGCGAGCACCGGCCCCGCCGATCCATCCCCCCGGAGCCAGGTACCGGGCCCGTTCTCCCCCCCCGCAAGTCACGAGAAACCGACCACCTTTGTCTGATTCAACCTGCCAGAACGCCAGGAGCCGCCGCCATGCCCCCGCAACGCCGCCGCAAAACCCCACCAGCCGTCCGCAAAGCCCCCTTCATCGTAATCCTGGGATTTTTGATCATGGGCATAATCGGCATTGCCGTGGGCGAACCCGGGCGGGTCATGCAGCAGGCTATCCAGGTTTGCCTGAGCTGCATCGGCATCGGGTGAAAGATGGCGGCCTAACCGCACCTCGCGCTCTCCCGGCCCCGGCGATCCAGCGCTGTCGTTGAGCTGGCGCCGTAACCAGTCACATGGTTGGTTCCGTGATCGCTTACCCGGCGTTTTTTTTATCCCCCTTTTGTTTTTTTTGATGTAAGAGAGATTGTCAATGGAAACTATACGTCGCTGGGTGCAGGTATTATCCACTATGCTGGTCAACGGCTCCTGGGAATTCCCCTTTACTCGCACCATCTACCAGGGGCCGCTCAAGGTGCTGTGCTCTCCGGGGCTCAACTGTTATTCCTGCCCGGCGGCCACCACCTCCTGCCCCATTGGCGCCCTGCAGCAATTGTTTTCCGGGGTGCGGCACACCATTGAAAGCGGCCAGCTTTATTTCGGCCTTTATGTCATCGGCTTCATGGGGGTGATGGGCGGAGTTTTGGGCCGGGCGGTCTGCGGCTGGCTCTGTCCCTT
>PWOG01000286.1 GCA_003557565.1 Desulfobulbaceae bacterium | reverse complement strand
TTTCCAGGCGGTCTTCCAGTTCGCCGATGTAGGCGGTGAGCGTGTTGCCCGACTGTTCCACACTGCCCCGCAGTTCGTTTTCGGCCTGTTCCACCCGGTTCAGCAGGTCTTTTTCCGCTTGCTCCAGACGGGCCAGCATGTCCGCCCGAGTGTTTTCCGCCGCTTCGGCCTGCCTTTTTAACTCCGACTCTAGAAATTTATGCAGTTCGGTGTAGCGGGAAGTCTCGGCCTTGGTGGCCAGATCGCGGTTGGCCTGCAGCTCGTGGGCGTGCCGGCGGTTTTCCAGGATCAGCGAAGTCTGCAGGTAGACCACAAAAACCAGAAAAAGCACGGTCAGCAGGGCCAGGATGCCGAACATCAGCAACCCCAGCGGGGCCTCGAAGTCTGCCACCCCCATGGTGATGGTGGTGGGGGCCACCAGGATGTGCCAGTTGAGGGCCGCGAAAATGGTTACCATAACCAGGATGATTGCCAGCAGCAGGGCGATGAATTTCATGGTCGGCGGTTCTCCTTGTCAGTTCTGATCAGGGTTGATTTGGCTGATGCGGCAGCCCAGCTTACCATCGTGCAGGGTCAGGCTGATCTCTTCGTCCAGGTTCGCCTGCCGGGTGGAGCGCAGAACGCTGCCGTCGTCCCGCCGGGGGATGGCATACCCTCGGCTGAGCACCGCCAGGGGACTGACCGCGTCCAGAATGGCGGCCTGCCGGCTCAACTGGTTGCGTTTTTCCCCCAGCAGGTGGCGGATAAGAAAACCAAGTCGCAGGGAGTTTTCCTGCAGCCGGCTGCGCTGCCGGGCCAGTTCCCGGCGAGGGTCCCGTTGCTGGAGGATGGACTGGAAGCGATTCAGTCGCTCCTGGTGGTGGTGCAAATGTCGGCGCATGGCATGTCCCAGCTCGGCCTGGAGATGATCCAGCCGCATGTTGTGCTGGGCCAGCAGACGGGTGGGATCTCTCAGCAAGCGCTGGGCGGAGAGCAGTTTCTGTTCGGCATCCAGCAGCCTCCGGCGCATGGTGCCGGCCAGGCGGCGTTCCCACTCGCTGATCCTGGCCGTCAGCACCTCCTGTTCCGGCAGGATCATCTGGGCGGCGGCGGTGGGGGTGGGAGCCCGGAGATCGGCGACGAAATCGGTGATGGTGAAGTCCACCTCGTGGCCCACCGCCGACACCACCGGGATCTCCGAGGCGGCCACGGCCCGGGCCAGTTCCTCTTCGTTGAAGGCCCAGAGATCTTCAAGGGAACCGCCGCCCCGGCACAGGACGATGACCTCCCAGCGCTTGAGACGGTTGAGCTCAGCGATGGCCCGGGTGATCTCCGCCGCCGCGCCGTCACCCTGGACCGCCACCGGCATGATGCTTATGTTGGTAGACGGGCAGCGCTTTTTGGCCTGGGCCAGGAAATCGCGCACCGCCGCCCCCTGGGGGGAAGTGACCAGGGCGATGTTTTTGGGCAGGAAGGGCAGGGGGCGTTTACGTTCCTGGGCGAACAGCCCCTCGGCCTCCAGCTTGGCTTTCAGCTTGTCGAAGGCGATGCGCAGCATGCCCGCCCCCTTGCTGTCCATGAAATCGATGATCAGCTGGTATTCACCCCGTGGTTCGTAAACCGAAATCCGTCCCCGGCACAAAACCTCCAGGCCATCGGCGGGGCTGCAGGCGAGATAGCGCTGCTGGGCCCGGAAAAGCACCGCCCGCAACTGGGAGTTGGCGTCCTTTAAGGTGAAATAAAGGTGTCCGGACTGGGGGCGGCGCAGGTTGGAAATCTCTCCGGTCACCGTTACCATGGAATAGGAGGTCTCCAGCAGCCCCCGGATGGAGCGGGTCAGCTCGCTCACCGTCTGGATACGATTGTCGAAGGGGTTTTCCATTGCTTGCCGCCCTGATAATTTCCGGTTCTTGGCAGCAAAAACCGGGATGATTTTTCTTTTAAAGAAAAGTATACTATCCGGCCCCGTTGGGGAAAAGATAAATTAGTAAACATTTGTCGGGTTTGCAAAAAAACGTTATGCAGAATAAAAGTTCATTATGGCTTGTCGGCGCCTTAAAAAGCGGCGACGGAGAAACTTCTTAAACCAGGAACAGGGAAAAAAGTGGCTGACAAAACCCCCAGAAAACCAAGCAGAAGTGTACCGCCAACCGGTGGTGACAGCGCCAGCAATTTTTTCGATGAACTCAACCTGCCGCCGGCGGCGGCGGAGTTTCTCAACACTTGGTATCGCCACATCCTGGCCACCATTGCCGTGGTGGTGGTGGTGATACTGACCTGGAGTTTGAGCCAGCAGTACATTGAATCTCGGGCCGAGCAGGCCTCGGAACAGTTGAGCGCCGCCATGATGATTGATGATTCCGTCGCCCGGGCCGAGGCCCTGGAAGAGGTTGTCTCCTCCTATGGCCGTACCGGGGCTGGAATCTGGGCCAAAATCGAACTGGGACATCTGGCCCGGGACGCCGGCGACCTGGAAGAGGCCGCCCGGTATTACCAGGAGTTGGTTGATTCGATTTCAGCAAGAGATTCGCGTCACCCCATGGTCAGATTAAACCTGGCCCAGGTGCTGATGGAAATGGACCGCAGTGAGCAGGCCCTGGAGCATTACCGCCAGTTGGCGGAAACCCCCGGTTTTGAGGCCTGGGGGCTGCTGGGAGCCGGTGATGCCTTGGCCCGGCAGAACGAGATGGAAGCGGCCCGGGAAAAATATCGCCAGGTTACGGAAAAGCCGGGCGCTCCTCCCCTGGTGATGGAACAGGCTGAGCTGCGCCTGCGGTAAACGTAAGTGATCACGGGACCAAAATGGTAAGCGCCCGCAGGGTGCCGTAGGTTGTGGTGAGCCTCGCCGGCGATGCGTACATCAGTACGTGAGCCGGCCCGAGCGCCGCTTTCGGCGGTGCCCTGTGATCGCTTACCGGGAAACTGCGTCGAGATTCGGCGGTACATCAGATGGGAATTATCATACAGCCCGACGCCAG
>PWOG01000073.1 GCA_003557565.1 Desulfobulbaceae bacterium | reverse complement strand
GGAGCAACTGGAGTTTCTGCCGGCACTCTCCACCGTGCAACAGGCCTGCGCCCGCTTCCGGCTGCCCTGGGACGATGCCCGGATCATCAGCCTGCACGGCCGGGCAACCGGCGAGGCCGACCGGCTGCTGAGCACCGGCGCCCTGCTGACGGCGCCCAAGACCATTATCTTCACCGACGGCCACTACTCGCCGGATATGATTGCCCACCGTCTGCGGGACTACCTGGCACTGGTGGACGCAGATGGATTACTGGCCGCCACCCGGTTGCTGGTGGCGGAAAACCTGGGCGGCCCGGAAGAAAGGCTGACAGCCGGCAGCCTGGACGACATCGCCGGGCAGCGGTTTGCCCCACTGAATATCATGATTCTGCTGCGGGCCGAAGAATCCGTAAACGTTCAGCAGCTTACTGGACCTGGTGAACATCGGCAGGAATCCACAAGCGGCGACGGTGAACCGGCAAGCAAGGTGGCGGGGAAATTAGCCGCCGCCGGGCCAAGAAACGGGCCAGCGACGGCGACCGCCGATCTTCCCGCCGCCCTGGGCCTGGGGGCCGAGGAAATACGCCACAGCCGAGGGTTGATCACCAAGGATGAGGTGCGGGCCGTCACCCTGCACAAGCTGCGCCTGCCCGCTACCGGCGTCTTCTGGGATATCGGCGCCGGCAGTGGCTCGGTGAGCCTGGAGGCATCCCGGCTGGCCCCCGGCCTGGCCGTTTACGCGGTGGAGCGGCGGGAAGAGGAACTGGCCAACATCAAGGCCAATATCGTCAACCTGGCCGCCTTCACCATCCGGCCGGTGGCCGGTGAGGCCCCGGCGGCCCTGGCCGCCCTGCCGGACCCGGACCGGATTTTCATCGGCGGTAGCGGCGGCCGCCTGGCGGAGATTCTCGCCGCCGCCCTGCCCCGCCTGCGCCCCGGCGGCCGGGTAGTAATCAACGGCGTCACCGCCGCCACCAAGGCACAGGCTCCGCAACTGCTTCACCAGCATGGCTGCCCGGTGGAAGTAACGGAAGTCAGCATCAGCCGCCGGTGGGAGGCAGATGCCAGTGCGGCGGTTACGGCGACGGCCGGGACCGGCACCGAAACCAGGCTGAACCCCATCAGCATTATTTGCGGCCAAAAGCAATGAAGAGGACGACCTCACTAAAACCAGCCAGCGGGCCAGGGCAACGTCAAAGTCGCATGGCTTCCGGACGGGGGCCAAACCCACTGACCTTGAATAATTTCCAGCCAATGAACCACAACCACAAGTGAGAAAAGAGTTGACCAACATGGACCTTAAAAGCGAACCCGTGGCTACCGGTTTCACCACCCCGCCCTCCCCGGACACCCCGAACTCTCCGGGAAGGCGGCACCAACCGGCCAAGGGACCAAGCGCTGCCAAGCCCGCCGTGGCCGGCACCCTCCATATTATCGGAGTCGGCCCCGGCGACCCGGAGCTGCTGACCCTGAAGGCCGTCCGGCTGCTGAAGCAGACGCCGGTCTGGCTGGTGCCCAAAGGCTGCCGGGAGGGCGACAGCACCGCCCTCAACATCCTGGCCCAAGTAGTGGACCCCGCCGGCAAGGAGGTGGTCAGCCACCATTTTCCCATGCTCAAGATCCGCATGAACCAGCCCCCGGCTCCGGAAGTGGCCGCCGCCTGGCGGGTGGCAGCGGAGCTGGTGGGGGAGCGGCTGGCGGCCGGGCAGGACGTGATCTTTCCCACTCTGGGCGATCCCGCCATCTACAGCACCGGTTTTTATCTCTGTGAAACTTTGCTGGAACTGACCCCCAAAGCCAAGGTGGAGATCATCCCCGGGGTTTCGGCCATGGGCTCGGCGGCGGCCTCGATTCGGCAGCCCCTGTGCCTGGGAGATGACCGCCTGGTACTGCTTCCGGCCACCTTTGAAAACGGCCGCCTGCGCGAAACCCTGGAGAATTTCGAAACCGTGGTGCTGATGAAGGTCCACCGGGTGATGGACCGGCTGGTCCCCCTGCTGGCGGAAATGCAGTTATTGGACAAGGCGGTGCTGGTGGAAAAATCCGGCCAGGAGGGCGAGCTGATCAGCCGCGACCTGACCGCCGCCATGAACCGGGAGATGCACTATTTTTCCACCATCATCGTCAGAAAATAAACCGTAAGCGGTCACGGGGCACCGCATCTTGCGGCGATCGGGCCGGCTCACGTACTGATGTACGCTTCGACGTCCCGCTTGCCACAACCTGCGGCACCCCGTGACCGCTTAGTATGATAACACCGAACGGACCAGAACCCCTGAGAGGAACAAGTGTGAACAACCCCACCAACATCATTCATTTTGTCGGGGCCGGACCCGGTGATCCCGAGCTGATCACCGTCAAGGGCCGGCGGCTGCTGGCTGAAGCCGAGCTGATCGTCTATACCGGCAGCCTGGTGCCGGAAACCCTGCTGGCCGGCCTGACGGCGGAAATCCACAACTCTGCCGGCCTGACTCTGGATGAGGTGATCGAGCTGCTGGCCGCCGGCTGGCGCCGGGGCCGGCGGGTGGTACGGCTACACACCGGCGACCCGACCATTTACGGGGCCATCGGCGAGCAGATGGCACGGCTGGGCGAGCTGGGCATTCCCTGGCGGGTAGTGCCGGGGGTCACTTCGGTGACCGCCGCCGCCGCTGCCCTGAGCACCGAGTTGACCCTGCCGGAGGTGAGCCAAAGCGTGATCATCACCCGCCGGGGCGGCCGCACCCCGGTGCCGGAACGGGAACAGCTTCCCGCCCTGGCCGCCTGCCAGGCCACCATGACCATTTTGTTAAGTGCCGGGATGATGGCCGAGGTCATCGCTGACCTGCTGGCCGGCGGTTACCCGGCCGACACCCCGGCGGCGGTGGTGGCCAATGCCAGCCAGCCGGAAGAGCTAGTCGTCCGCGGCACCCTGGCCGATATTGCCGGCAAGGCAAAGGAAGCGGGAATCAGCAAAACGGCGATCATCGTGGTGGGCAAGGTGCTGACGGCGGGCGCGCCGCCGGCG
>PWOG01000142.1 GCA_003557565.1 Desulfobulbaceae bacterium | reverse complement strand
TTGATACCCGGGTTACTGCCACAGGTAAGGACATCAATCCCGATGTGATTGGTTACATCTTTGAGAAATATATCAACGACCGGGCACAGATGGGCGCCTATTACACCAAGGAAGACATTACTGAGTACATCAGCAAAAACACAGTACTACCATGGCTGTTTGACGAAACCAAAAGGTATTATGTAAAAGCATTTGAGCCTGAAGGCGAAATCTGGCAAAGGGTAAAAAATAGTGGTGATTATTACATCTACGAAGCCGTAAAACATGGTGTTCCGAAAAACGGCGGATTGTTTGATGACCTGCCGGATGAAGTAAAAGATGGTTTCCTGCCCGACATGGAGCAGAAAATCGTAAAAGCTGATGATAGCCCCCATTTGTGGGAAATCCGCAAACCCTGGAACCAAAAAGCCCCTCTTGAAATTGCGCTGCCCACGGAAATTTACCGTGAAGTAATTGAGCGCAGGAAGCGTTATGCCAATGTAAAAGATAAAATCAATAGCGGCGAGATCACACAAATCAACGATTTTATCACATACAATCTGAATATTCGGCAGTTTGCCCAGGATGTGATTGAAAACACAACTGACCCCGATTTCCTGAGGGATTTTTACAAATCCATCAACAAGGTTACCATCCTTGACCCTACCTGCGGTTCTGGTGCCTTTTTATTTGCCGCCATGAATATCCTGGAGCCATTGTACGAAGCCTGCCTGTTGCGAATGCGGGCTTTTGTGGGAGAAGAAGACCGGCTGAACGAAGCAGAAAAACGTGCTTTTAAAAACCAGTATAAGTTTTTCAGGCAGGTGCTGGCTGAAACACAGAGTGAACACCACCCCAACCTGCAATACTTTATTTATAAAAGTATTATCCTGAAAAACCTGTATGGGGTTGACATAATGAAAGAAGCAGTGGAAATTGCCAAACTCCGCCTCTTCCTGAAACTGGTGGCTACCGTGGATGCCGACTACCGTAAACCCAATCTGGGGCTTGAGCCTTTACCCGACATTGACTTTAATATTCGTGCAGGGAATACCCTGGTTGGCTTTGCCACCGAAAAAGAACTGGAGAAAGCATTGGTTGAGGATATGATGGGTGCAATTGTAAAACAGGAGATCGAAGAAAAATGCGACATTGTAGCCCGCACTTTTACCCGTTACAAGGAAATACAGCTCAGCACAGGGGATGATTACCACGATTTTAAAGATGCCAAAGAAGAATTGAACAAACGTCTTAAAGATCTGAACCATGAACTGAATCTGCTTTTACACAAACAGGCAAGCGGCCTGAAATTTGAAAATTGGCTGGCCAGCCACCAGCCCTTCCATTGGTTTGCCGAGTTTTATGAAATTATCCGCGAGCGGGGCGGTTTTGATGTGATTATTGGGAATCCGCCGTATGTTGAATATAGCAGTGTGCGAAAGAAATATACTCTAAAAAATTATCAATGTATAAGTTCTGGGAATCTATATGCATATGTAATTGAAAGATCTATCGAAATACAAAACAAGAGCTCATATAATGGAATGATAATACCATTAAGTGCATATTGCACAGATAGGATGGATGCTTTCCAGAAGGTTGAATACAATAATTGTCAGGAAATATATATTAGCTATTATGCAGAAAGACCTAGCAAATTATTTGAGGGTGCTGAAAGAAATTTGGCTATTTCTCTATTCAAGAAATCTACACCTCAATCTGCTCCAAATATTTTCACGACATACTATTACAAATGGAATTCTGATTTTAGGGAATTACTATTTGAAAATATTTCATATAATCAATCAAGAACAGTTATTGCATATGGGATTGTCCCAAAGATAAGTGCACCCCAAGAACTTTCAATTTTGTCAAGATTAAGGAACGTCAAGAAGAACATCGGTTTTTACACTTCAAGGTCGAATCAGAAAAAACTTTATTACAGAAATAGTGGTGGTAGATACTGGAAAGTAATTACCGATTTTCAACCAACATTCTATCTCAATGGTAAATTAGGCATTTCTTCCAGAGAAAGCTATTTGCATTTTGATAATAAAGAGTTATTAAATGTGGTAGTTTCACTACTTAACAGTACTCTGTATTTTTGGTATTATGTAATGCATTCAGACGCTCGGACAAATAATCCGAGTGATCTGAAAGATTTTCCTGTTGACACTGAGTCATTTAGCGATAATACGATAGAAAAATTAATTAATGAGGGTTCTTCCTTAATGGTTGATTTACAAGCAAATTCAATAATGCAACCTGCAATATATAGGACAGGTAATGTAGAGTTTCAGCAGTTTTTTCCACAACAATCAAAACATATAATTGATAAAATAGACCAAATTATAGCTGAACACTACGGTTTTACCGAGGAAGAGTTGGATTTCATCATCAATTACGATATAAAGTACCGTATGGGGAAGGAGTTGGAAAATGGGGAAGAGGAAGAATAAATTCAAAGTAAAATGGAAATAAAACATCTCAAAATCAAAAATTTCAGGGGAATAAAAGACCTGGACTGGTTTCTTCCTGGAAAGTACGTTTGTTTGATAGGCCCCGGAGATTGCGGAAAAACCTCAATTTTGGATGCCATTGAATATGCTTTATATCCCTATTATACCATAACATTTGATGACACGGATTTTCTCAATTGCAATTCTGATAATGCCATTGAAATTTGTGTTTCTGTTGCATTTTGTCCGGAAGAGTTTTACGAGGATACAAAGTTCGGCTTGTACCTAAGAGGATTTAATCAAAATGAAATTATTGATGAGCCAAATGATGAATCAATAAGTATTTTAACAATTAAACTCACAGTAGGCAAATCGCTTGAACCAGAATGGACACTCCACGTTGAAAGGGAAACAGACACAAAGGATATTTCTCATCGAATGCGCGAAAAATTAGGAATGATGAGAATCGGGGCTCAGGTTGAAAAGCATTTTACCTGGGGTCGGGGATCAATTCTTAATAAATGGTCAGAAAACATTGATCAGGCTAAGG
>PWOG01000140.1 GCA_003557565.1 Desulfobulbaceae bacterium | reverse complement strand
GTTGCCGTTTACGGCCGGTAATCAAGCAGCGGTCGTGCTGTTTGTTACCGGGCGGCTTTCGTCCCCGATCACAGCGGCGGGTCCGTTCCCGATTCCCACGGGATTCCCTATTAAGCTCGCAATGAGCACCTGGATATTTTTTCTGGTCTGATTATCGACCCCCAATTTCCGACATCGTCGGCGTGGCAAAATAGCTTCGCGGCCAAGACGGGTTCACGCTGTTACAGCGTGCAGTTAAAACTGGTTGAGGTCGTTTACCGGCCTCCCAAATTGACGGAGATTGGTTGCCAAGTCAAGAGTTTTCTAGCCGGCGTAAAGCGGCCGTTCACAAAGAAACGCCTGATTGCAGGGTTATAGTAGGTAATCATAGGGCCAAATGGTAAGCGGTCACAGGGTACCGCAGGTTGCGGTGATCGGGGACGGTGAAGCGTACATCAGTACGTGAGCCGGCCCGATCGCCGCAAGATGCGGCACGCTGTGATCGCTTACGGGTTATAAGTCGTGCAGGGGGCACTGGGGGCAGCGGGGCTGGCCCTTGCGGCAGAATTCTTTGCCCACCCGGACAATGAGGGCGTGGTACTCGTTGTAGAGCTGGGTGTCGGCGGGCAGGGCGTCGGTGAAAATTTCCTGGATGGTGTGGTAATCCGCCTCTTCGGGCAGCAGATGGTGGCGGCTGAAAATGCGGTGGGTGTAGGTGTCCACTACAAACACGGGGTTGCCGGCGGCGTAGAGGCAGATGGAATCGGCGGTCTCCGGGCCGATCCCCTTGACGGTCAGTAACTCGCGCCGCAGAGTGGCGGCCGGCAGGGCCAGGAAATCATCCAGGCTGCCGTGGGCGTCGTGGATATGCTCAATCAGGTTGTGCAGGCGCCGGGCTTTGAGATTGTAATAACCGGCGGACCTGATCTGCCCGGCCAGCTCTTCGGTGGGCAGCTCCCGCAGGGCGGTCAGGTACTGGTCCTGGTTTTGTAGGCCGGGGTGGTCGGAGCAGTTGTTGGGTGAGTGATCACCGGGTTCATCCTGGAGTAAGCGGTCACTGGTGGGGGTAACGGACCGGAAATCCGGGGCCGGCAGCAGGCCGGCTGTTTTGAGGTTGGCGATGGCCTTTTCCACGTTGCCCCAGGAGGTGTTCTGGGTCAGCACCGCACCAACCATGATCTCCAGGGGGGTGTCGCCGGGCCACCAGTTCTGGGGGCCGAAAAAATCCAGCAATTGCTCGTAGGCGGACAACAGGGGGTGCATTTTGGAGTCTATCCGGTCAGGTTACTGTTGCCGAGTGGACATTGAGTGTAAGCGATCACACGGCACCGCATCCTGCGGCGATCGGGCCGGCTCACGTACTGATGTACGCTTCGCCGCCGAGGCTCACCACAACCTGCGGTACCCTGCTGGCGCTTACCATTTTGCCCCGTGATCACTTACCATTGAGTTCATTCGCGCATGAAGAGAAAATAGATGGCGATCGCCACCGCTGCCAGGTACACGCCCGCTACTGGTAAAAGCTTGTCGAGCTGCAGGTGGCCGTCGACGATCAGGCCTTCCATCATGGTGCTGCCGGAAAAGATCCACAGTCCCACCACCAGGGCGGTGATAACCAGAGTGTTGACCGACTGCCGGTAAAGGTTGTAGCTTATAAAAAGAACAAAAGGGGCCAAGAACCAGGGATTGGTGAACAGATCCGCAACATTTACCTGCCGGATCTGGTCGGGCACTTTGGTGCTTTCTAGCAGGTCGACGAGTGTGGCGAAAAATTCCATGCCTTTGCCTCCTCCATATTTATTCTCTTCTGCGGGTGGCCTGTTTGTAGACTTTAATGGCGCAGAATGAGCCGCACATGCTGCAGGCATCGCCGGTATAGGTATTGCCCTCCTCCCGATAACGCCGGGCTTTGTCCGGGTCTACAGACAGTTCTATCTGACCTTTCCAGTCCAGGGCGCAGCGGCGTTTGGCCATTTCAATGTCACGGTCCATGGCGCCGGGAACCTTTTTGACGATATCGGCGGCATGGGCCGCGATCCGCGAGGCGATAACCCCGTCGTGAACATCCTGTGAGCTGGGCAGCTTGAGGTGTTCGGCGGGGGTGACGTAGCAGAGAAAATCGGCCCCGGCGGAGGCGGCCAGGGCCCCGCCGATGGCGCCGGTGATATGGTCGTAGCCCGGGGCGATGTCGGTGACCAGCGGCCCCAGGACATAAAAAGGGGCGTTGTGGCAAAGCCTTTTCTGCAACAGGACATTGGCCTCGATCTGGTCCAGAGGCATGTGCCCCGGTCCTTCGATCATCACCTGCACACCGGCCTCCCAGGCCCGCTGGGTCAGCTCACCAAGGTGGATCAGTTCCTGGACCTGGCCGCGGTCGGTGGCGTCGGCCAGGCAGCCGGGCCGGATGCCATCTCCCAGGCTCAGGGTAACTTCGTGTTCCTTCAAGATCGCCAGCAGGTCGTCGAAGTGTTCGTAAAGCGGATTTTCCTTGTTGTTGTGGCTCATCCATTCAATGGTGAAGGAGCCACCTCGGCTGACCACTCCCAGCAGGCGCTGGTGGTTGTCGATGCGCTTAAGGGTGTCCCGGGTGATGCCGCAGTGGACGGTCATGAAGTCCACCCCGTCCCGGGCCTGTTCCTCGATGGTATTGAAGATATGGTCGATACTGACCTCGCCGATTTTCTTTTTTTCCTGTTCGACGAACTGGGAGATGCTCTGGTAGATGGGCACGGTACCCAGGGGAACCGGGCAGCTTTTCAGAATTTCCCGGCGGATGGCGCTGATCTCGCCGCCCATGCTCAGGTCCATCACCGCATCGGCCCCGGCCTTGAGGCAGACACAGAGTTTCTGCAGCTCGTTTTCCAGCTCGGGGTGATCCTTGGAAGAGCCGATATTGGCGTTGACCTTGGTTTTCAGCCCCTTGCCCATCCCGGTAACCCGGGAAAAATCGTGATGATTGTTCTTGGGGATGCAGATGGTCCCGTCGGCCACCCCGGCCATCAGGGTTTCAACAT
>PWOG01000292.1 GCA_003557565.1 Desulfobulbaceae bacterium | reverse complement strand
CCGCCACTATGCCCATAACTGGTGGTTCCCCCCCCTGATCATCCTGGCCATGGTCGTCTTTTATGCCCTGGCCCTGCCGGGCTCCATTTTCATGTGGCTCACCGGCGCCATTTTCGTGCCCCTGGTCGCCACGGGAATCATTGTCGTCGGCGGGGTCGGCGGGGCGGTGCTGGGCTATTTTTTTTCCCGGAGCCTGGCCCGGGGCGAAAGCGACCGCATCCGCCACAAGCCGCTGTTCAACCTTATTCGCCGCCACGGTGATTTTATCGCCCTGTGCGCGGTGCGGACCTTCCCCAGCTTTCCCCACTCGGTGATCAACTACGGGGCCGGCATTCTCGGCCTGCCCCTGGGCTATTTCATCGCCTCTACCATCATCGGCTTTACCCTCAAGGGGTATCTTTATTCCGCCGCCATCTATCAGTTGACCCACCTGGAGCAGCCCGGGGAGTTTCTTTCCTGGCAACTGCTGGCCCCACTGGTGGCGCTTTCCGCCCTTTTTGTCGGCGCCAAGCTGTTTTTCGGCCGCAAACCGCCGGCCTTGTAACCCAAGCAGTCCGCCCGCTTGGGTTACAAGGCCGGTTAAATCAACAGCTTGCTGGCCCTGGTAAGCGGTTACAAGGTAAGTGATTACGGGGGCAAAATGGTAAGCGGTCACAGGGTGCCGCAGGTTGTGGTGATCGGGGCGGCGAAGCGTACATAAGTACGTGAGCCGGCCCGATCGCCGCAAGATGCGGTGCCCTGTGATCGCTTACGAGCCCTGTTGTTCCAGGGTGTACCGGGCCAGCAGGCTGTCTTGCCAGTAACTGGTGTCCGGCTGCCGGAAAAACCGCTGAAACAGGGCCAGGCTTTCCCGCCGGCGGACATGGGGGATGATCTCGACTTCCGGGGCCAGCTCCCGGTACAGCGGGGCCAACTGTGCCAGCGGCAGGGAGGTGCCGCCGCCCATGGCGTCCTCGTAGGCGTAAACCAGGCGTCGCACTCCGTTGAGCAGCAGGGTGGCGTAACACATCAGGCAGGGTTCCATGGTGGCATACAGGGTCAACGAGCTGCGCTTGATCTCCGGCTTCTGGGTCAGCAGCCGGCGCAGGGCCACGATTTCGGCATGGTCCAGCTCGGTGGGTGCGACGCCGCCGCTGTTTTGCCGGCAGCCCTCGGCCACCACCTCGCCTTCGGCCACCAGGATCGCCCCCACCGGAAATTCTCCGGCCTTCAAGGCCGCCCGGGCCTGCTCCAGGGCCATATCCATAAAACGTTGATGCTGCTCCATCCTGCCCATTTGTTTTTCCTTGGTCGGAGAGTTGTCCGGCTCCATCCGGGGATGATTATGGTCGGGGATGATTCCGGAAAGCCAAATTTTGTCGGCGTCGCGAAAAGCCGCGCCGCCGACTGGGCACGCTTTGTAACTAATTGTTTTCGCGTTACCGTCCAACTAGTTTGGCGGGTTTTTGCGACGGTATCAATTTTAATTGTGACGGCACCCGCCGGTATTCCGGCCGGCTGGTGCCGCCGATTTATACCCAGAAGGCAGGATAGCGGCGGGAGGCCGGGATGTTGTTGATCAGCACCGCCACCAGCAGCATGATCAACGCCCCGCTGCCCACCGGCAGCAGAATATACCAGTAACCCAGGTCGTGGATTTCCGGGCCGCCGATGACCGCGATCAGGGCAGTGGCCCCGCCCGGCGGGTGCAGGGTCCGGGTTAGGTGCATCAGGGCAATGGCCGTGGCCACCGCCAGGGCCGCCGCCAGCCAGAGATGGGGCGTCAGCAGCTGGTAGCAGACCACCCCGATCAGGGCGGAAAGCACATGGCCGCCGACCAGGTTGCGTGGTTGGGACAAGGGACCGGCCGGGGCCCCGTAGATCAGCACCGCCGAGGCCCCGAAAGAACCGACGATGAGCAGCAGGCCGGTGCCGTCCACCAACCGGTAGTGGAGCAGGCCAACCGCGATGATTCCCACAAAGGCTCCCAGCCAGGACCAGAAGATCTCGCTGGTGCTGACCCGGGGCGGGCACTGGCCCGTTCCTTTCATCTTGCAGAAATATTCCCTTACTTTGTTCATGTTGTTCTAACCTTTGATCAAGTTTTGGTTCAAGCGGTCGACCCCGGCCAGGGTAAGCTGCAGCAGCACCGGGATCACCACCAGGGTCAGCAGGGTGGAGGCCAGAATACCGCCGATGATCACCGTGGCGATGGGGGAAAAGCGTTCCGAGCCCACCGCCAGTTCCAGGGCCAGGGGCAGCATGCCGGCCACCGTGGACAGGGCGGTCATCATCACCGGCCGGAAACGGGCGGCCACGGCGGCAGGCACCGCCTGCTCCAGAGGGGTGCCCCGGCGTCGGCGGGCCATGATGAAATCCACCAGGATGATGCTGTTATTAACCACAATTCCCACCAATAAGACAATACCCAGCAGGGCGGGCATGGAAAGATATTTGCCGGCCATGGTCAGGGCCGCCGCCACCCCGATGAACTGGAGGGGCACGGCGGTCATGATCACCAGCGGCTGGGCCAGGGAGCGGAACTGGACCATCAGCAGCAGGTAAACGGCCAGCGCGGCGGCGGCCAGGGCCCGGAGCAGCCGGCTGCGGGCCTCGGCCAGGTCCTGCTGCTCACCGCCCGCCGCCAGCCGGTAGCCCTCCGGTACGCTGATATCCGGCAGCATTCGTTCAATATCGGCCACCACCTGGGAAAGCGGCCGCCGGCCGTCGGTCCAGGCCCGGACTTCCAGGGTGCGCCGAAAATTTTCCCGGGAAACCAGGCTGGGGCCGTATACCGGCACAAACTCGGCAAGATCGACCAGGCGGACGCTTTCCCCGTCCGGGCCCGGCAGCACCACGTTCTCCAGGCCTTGCCGCTGGTGCCGGTCCTCGGCGGCGTAGCGGACGGTCACCTCCAGATCCCGCAAACCCTGCTGACGGTAAGGAGTCACCGTGTCGCCGTCCAGGGCTCGGCGGGCGGTGGCGGCAATGGTGCTGCCGTCCAGGCCCAGTTCGGCGGCCCGCTCCCGGTCGATAATTACCCGGGGTTCGGGCCGGTCCAGGTCCCAGTTGCGGTAAGGGTCGCGGACCCCGGATATTTCCCGCAATCGATCAACCGTGCGGTCGGCCAGACCGGCCAGCCGGACTGGTTCCGGGCCGCTGATCTCCACGATGATGGGCGCGGCGGTGGTGGCCCGGGCGGTACCCCCCTGTTCCTGGAAAACCCCCAGGGTGATCCCCGGCAGGTTCTGGACCGACCGGCGCAGGCGCTCCATGATCAACCACTGACTTTCATCGCGGCGGTTGCGGGGAATCAGTTCCACACTGATTTCCGCCTGGTGGGTGTCCATGGCACCCCGCCCGCCCAGGTAGCGGGCCCCGGCTTCGTAGCCGATCCGGGTGGCCATCGAGTCCACCGCCGGTTCGGCCAGTACTTTTTCTTCCACGGCCGCCACGGTTTGCCGGGTTTGTTCCAGGGGGGTGCCGGGCACCACGTCCAGCAGCACCCGGAAGCTGCCCGAATCGAAACGGGGCATCATCTCGCTGCCCCCCAGCCGGATCAGGGCCAGGCCGGCCGCCAGCAGCACCAGGGCCAGGCCGAAGGTGAGCACCGGCCGCCGGCCGGCCGTTGCCAGCAGTTGCAGATAGAATTCCCTGGGGGCGGCCAGCAGCCGCTCTCCGGCTGAGGGTGATTTCATTTCTTCCGGTTCGTCGTAGTTTTCGGTTGCTGGTGAATTACGGCCGGTCGCCGGCGGTTGGGGAGCGCCGGGGCCGTTTGCCCCCGCTTCGGCCGCCGGTTGCCGGCGACTGAACAGAATGGTGGCCAGTAGTGGTACCAGGGTCAGGGCCACCACCAGGGAGGAGGCCAGGGCAAAGGTCAGGGTCAGGGCCAGGGGGCGGAACAGTTCGCCGATGAAGCCGCCCAGGAAGGTAAGGGGCAGCAGTACCGCCAGGGTGGTCACGGTGCCGCCGATCTTGGCGGCGGTGACCTCGCCGGTGCCTTCGATGGCGGCCATTTCGGGGGTCAGGCCCGCCTCCCACCGCCGGTGGATGTTTTCCAGAATCACGATGCTGTCATCCACCAGCAGGCCGATGGCCAGAATGATCGCCGACATGGTGACCATGTCCAGCTGCAGGCCGCCAAGCCGCATCAGGCCGAAGGTGGCCAGGAAGGTGACGGGGATGGTGGTGGCCACCACCAGGGCCTGGCGCAGGCTGCCGAGAAAGAGCAGTACCACCAGCATGGTCAGGCCGATGGCGGCGGCGATGGTGGTGGTCATGCTGGTGATCACCACCCGGGTGAAGGCCGAGTCATCCTCGGCCACGGCAAAGGAAACGGCGGGCTCGGCAGCTTGCAGCTCCGCCAGCACCGCAAAAATACGGTCGGCCACCGTCACGGTGTTGGCCTCGTCCCGCTTGAGCACCTGAACGGCGATGGCGGGCTCTCCGTTGTAGTGATAAGCGGCCCGGTCCTCGCCGGGCACCAGGCGCACCCGGGCGACATCGCCCAGGCGCAGCAGTTGTTCACCCCGGCGCTCGAGCACCAGCTCGGCGGCGTCCGCCGCGTCGCGCAAAGGGGTGTCGAACCGGACCACCGCCTCCCGGGCGCCTTCCCTGCTGCGGCCCCCGGCGGCGGTGAGGTTCCAGCCCTGCAGGGCGGCCATTACCTGCTCCTGGGAGATACCGTGGTTGGCCAGGTGGTCCCGCTGCAGCTGCACCTCGAGCTGCAGCCGGTGGCCGCCGATGACATCCACCGCCGCCACCCCGGCCACCAGGTTAAGCCGGTCCTGGACTCGGTTTTCCGCCAGTTGGCGGACCCGGGGCAGTGACAGCTCATCGCTGGTCAAGGCCAGGGTGACGATGGGCCGCTGGGCCGAGGAAAACTCCTGAATCTCGGGCTCCCCCATGGCGGCGGGGAGTTTGGGGCGGATCCGGTTGACGGCGTTTTGCACCTCCATGGCGCCGGTGGTGCTGTCGCGGTCATAATGAAATTCCACCTCCACCACCGCCAGGCCCTCGCGGCTGGTGGAACGCAGGTTGCGAACCCCGTCGATGCCGGCAAACTCCTCCTCCATCAGTTTGCTGATGTTCTCGGCCACATCCTCTGCCGCCATGCCCGGATAGGGAGTGATCACCGTGACCATGGGCGGGTCGGTGTCGGGAAACAGTTGCACCGGCAGCTGGAAACGGGCGTCCAGGCCGAAAATCAGTACCGCCAACAAAGCGGCCAGCACCGCGTGTCGATGACCCAGAACCCAGCGCGGCAGGGCGTTCATGCCGGGTCTCCGGGCTCGGGTGTTTTATTGGCCGGCTGATTTTCCGGCCCGTAAACGTTGACGATCTGCACCGGATCGCCGTCGGCCAGCCCGGGATAACCGCCGGTGATGACCTGCTCGCCCCGGGTAAGCCCCTCGTCAATCACCACCCAACCGTCGGCCTCCGGGCCGGGGCGAACCGGCCGACTCCGGGCCCGGCCGTTATCCACGATAAATACGTGCGCCTGCCCCCGGCGCTGATAAAGGGCCTCCACCGGGATCACCAGGGAGTTTTCCCGGTGATGGACCAGCACTTTGACCGACGCCGTCATTCCGGGCCGCAATAACCCGGCGGCCTTGGCGGGAAGCAGGGTTTCCGCCCGAGCTCCCCGACCGGGGGGTTTAAGGTCGGGATGAAGCCGGTCCAGGGTGTTGTCCCATTGTCGGTCAACGGCGGCAACCTTGATCCGTAACGGGGTTCCGGGGCCGATCCCGGCCAGATCACTTTGCGGGAGCACAAATTCCGCTTTAAGTTGATCTACGGCCACCAGCTCCAGCAGAGGTTGCCCTGGACTGGCCAGGTCTCCCGGCAGGGCATGGAGCCGGCCGACCAAGCCGGCAAAGGGAGCCCGGATCCGGGTGTAGTCCAGTCGTTCGGCGGCGGCCTCCCGGGCTTGCCGGTTGGCGGCCAGGGAGGCCGCCAGGGTTTTGGTCCGGGTTTGCGATTCTTCCAGGGCTTCCCGGGTGATGGCGTCTTCGGCATGGAGCTGCTCCCGGCGCTCGAGCTGCCGCCGGGCCAATTCCAGCTCGGCGAGGGTGGCCTCGATTTCGTAATCCAGCCGGTCAAGCTCCCGGCGCAATTCTTCATCGGTCAGGGTGATCAACACATCCCCCGCCTCCACCCGGTCTCCGGCCCGGAAGGGCATTGCCCGGATGATCCCGTAGATCCGGCTGCTTAAAACCGCCTCGCTTTCTGCGGCAATGCTGCCGGGATAGCGTTGCCAGCGTTCAAAGGTGCGGGGTTCGGCCACCATGGTTTCCACGGTCCGGGGCGGGACCGGTTCAGGGGCGGGAGGCACGAAGGCGGTACGCAGCCGGTCGGCGGTGCCCAGCCCGAGCCAGACCACGGCCCCGATGGCCAGCAGCGCTATAATCAGCCGGGCCGGGTGGCTAAAAGTTGTCGATCCAGTCTTCATGGTCGGGACCCCTCCGGTGCCGGGTGGTTAATGATACCGCGCTTGAACAGAGCGAAAACCCCCGGCGCTTTGGCCTTCATCTGCTCGGGGCCCCCGGCCAGCAGGGATTGGACCACCAGCCCCTGGATCATCCCCACAAAGAGGGCGGCGGCGCTGTCGGGCTCCACTTCCGGGGCCAGCTCGCCGGAATGCTTGCCGGCCTCGATCAGATCGGCCAGTTTTTGCCGGTAACGCTGCACCAGGGTGCGGGCCAGGTTTTTGGCCGGCGAGTCCCGGTGATGCTGCAGTTCGTGGAAAAGCATGCGGGGAATGCCTGGGTGGGCGACGACAAAGGCGATGTGGGTCATGAACATGGACTCCAGGGCCGCCAGGGGGGTGGGAGCGTCGCGGGCCGCTTTTTCCACCCGCTTGAGCAGCTGTTCGGCCACCCAGTTCATCACCGCCTGCCGAATCGCCTCCTTGTTGGGAAAATGGCGGAACAGCGCCCCCTGGGTCAGGTTCATTTCTTGGGCAATGGCCGAGGTGGTAATTTCGCCGGGATTTTGGCGGGCGGCCAGATCCAGTACCGCTTTCACGGTGGCGGCCCGGCGCTGCTCGGCGGGCAGGTGTTTGCTGCCGGTTTTGGCTTTGGTCATATTGGTCACCGTTAAAGTAAGTAATCAATTACTATCTTAGCGCCGGCCATACGTTTGTCAAGGATCGTTTTTCCGGGGCAAAAGATCCGAACATCCCGGTCTTCAGGTTGTCATTGTTAATACGTCTCCGGTCTTCAGGTGCTTTAAAAATTGGTCGGCGACTGGCGCACCGGTACGTCGCGGGTTCGGTAAAGTCTTTTTAAAAGGCGGTTTTGGCGTCACCGGCCAATGAATTCCGGGACTTTTGGCAAATCTTTATTTATTATTGTGAACATGTCCAAGTCTTATATGAAAACCCTGATCGGCGCCGTTCTGGCGCTATTTTTGCTGGTGGGCGCCCATTGGCTGCTGGGCCGCGAGGACGGCCCCGCCCTTGCCCCGGAGACCTCCGGCGGCGGGGAAAGCAAAGCGGCGGTGGCGGTGGAGGTGGCCCCGGTTCAGCGGGGGAAGATTGCCGAGCGCCGCACCTTCACCGGCACCCTGCAGCCCGCTTCCCGTTTCGACCTGGCGGCCCGGGTCGGCGGGCGGCTGCTGGAGTTGCACGCTGATCTGGGCGACGAGATTCGGCGCGGCCAGGTGGTGGCCAGAATGGACAGCGATGAGTACCGCCTGGAGGTGGACAAGGCCCGGGCGGAACTGGAAGTGGCCCGGGCCGGGCTGGCCGAGGCTGAAAGCGCCCTGGCCACCAGCCGCCGGGAATATGACCGGGCCCAGAGTCTGCGCCGACAGGGGGTGGCCTCGGAAGCGGAACTGGACAATGCCCGGGCCAATTATCAGGCCCAGCAGGCCAAGGCCCAGGTGGCCGCCGCCCAGGTCTCCCAGCGGCAAGCCGCTCTGGCCGCCGCCGAATTGCGCCTGTCCTATACCGAAATCAGGGCCGACTGGCAGGGTGAGGACCAACAGCGGGTGATCGCCGAACGCTATGCCGATGAAGGTTCGCTGCTGGCCGCCAACACCCCGCTTTTTTCCCTGGTGGGGATCGATCACCTGGTGGCGGTGGCCCATGCGCCGGAGCGGGATTACCCCCGGCTGGCGGTGGGCCAGGAGGTGGCGGTGCGGGCTGATGCGGTAAGGGACACCGCCTTTCCCGGAAAGCTGGCCCGGCTGGCCCCGGTGGTCCGGGAGGCCTCTCGCCAGGCGCGGCTGGAAGTGGAGGTGGCCAACCCCGATCTGCTTTTGAAGCCGGGGATGTTCGTGCGCCTGGAGATCGAGCTGGCCCGCAAGGATGACGCCTTGCTGGTGCCGCGGGCGGCTCTGATTGAGCGGCCCGGAGAATACGCCCTTTACCGGGTGGCCGCCGATGGCGAGACCGCTCGTTACGTCCCGGTGCAGTTGGGCCTGCAGGGGCGGGAGCTGGTGGAGGTCGTGGCCCCGGAGTTAAGCGGCCGGGTGGTGACCATGGGCCAGCACCTGCTCAGCGACGGGGCCCGGATTATCATTCCCCGGGAGGAGGAACGGCCAGCCGGGAATGCTTTGGGCGGCGAGACAGGCCAGGTTTCCACCGCTGGAGATGAAGCCCGATGAACCCGGCCCGGTTTACCGTCAGCCGGCCGGTTTTTACCACCATGGTCACCCTGATCGCGGTGATCATCGGGGCGGTTGCCCTCTCCCGGCTGCCCATCGACCTGATGCCCGAGGTCACCTACCCCACCCTGACCATCTCCGTCACCTACGACAACGCCAGCCCCGAGGAGGTGGAAGAGTTGATCACCCGCCCCATTGAACAGGCGGTGGCGGCGGTGGCCGGGGTGGAGAGCATCAACTCCAATTCCTCGGAAGGGGTGGGCAACGTTCGGGTCTCCTTTACCTGGGGCACCGATATTGACGTGGCGGCCAATGACCTGCGGGACCGGCTGGATCGGATCATGAACCAGCTGCCCGATGATATTACCCGGCCCCAAGTCCGCAAGTTCGATATCTCCGCCACCCCGGTACTGATCCTGGGGGTGTCCAGCCCCATGGACCCCCTGGAGTTGCGGCGGCTCATCGACGAGCAGATGAGCTATCGGGTCGAACGGGTGGCGGGGGTGGCCTCCATGGATGTCTGGGGCGGGCTGGAGCGGGAGATCCAGGTCAATCTCAACCCCGACAAGATTGGCGCCCTGGGGCTTAGTTTGGACGGTATTCGCCAGGCCCTGCGGGATGCCAATATCACCGTGCCCGCCGGCGAGGTTGAGCGGGGCCGGCTGGAAATCACTCTGCGTACCCCCGGCCAGTTCACCACCCTCGATGAACTGGCGGCCACCGTGCTGGCGGTGCGGGACGGCGCCCCCATCACCCTGGACCAGGTGGCCCAAATAGAGGACACTCACAGCAAGATCAGCCGGATCGTCCGGATCAACGATGAGCCGGGGGTGCGCCTGGCCATCCGCAAGCAGCCCGACGCCAATACCGTCCAGGTGGCCCGAGACGTGCTGCGTGAGGTGGAGCAGCTCAACCGTGATTTCCCCCAGGCCAGCATCATCCCCATTCTCGATTTTTCCGAATATATCCAGCGCTCCATCGACAATGTCGGCCGTTCCCTGCTTTACGGCGGCTCCCTGGCGGTGCTGGTGCTGCTCTTTTTCCTGCGCAGTTTCCGCTCCACCCTGGTCACCGCCACCGCCATTCCGGTGGCGGTGATCTCCACCTTCGGCCTGATCTACTTCGGCGGGTTTACCCTCAATCTCATGACCCTGGGCGGCCTGGCCCTGGGGGTGGGAATGATGGTGGACAGTTCCATCGTGGTTCTGGAGAACATCGCCCGCTTGCGGGACCGGGAAAAAAAAGGGCCCCATGAAGCGGCGGAAAAGGGCACCGGCGAGGTGGCCGCCGCCATTGTCGCCGGCACCCTGACCACCCTGGTGATCTTTTTTCCCATTCTCTTTGCCCAGGAACTGGCCGGCATTCTGTTCCGGCAGCTGGCCCTGGTGGTTGGTTTTGCCCTGCTGGCGGCCCTGGTCACCGCCCTGACCCTGACCCCCATGCTGGCCGCCCGGCTGGTCCGGCCGGCGGCGGTGGCCGGGGAGGATGAAAGGGGGCCAAGGGCCGTCCTGCTCCGCTTGCTGGCGGGCATTTTTAACGGGATTGAGCACCTTTACCGGCGGACTCTGGATATGGCCCTGAACAACCGTGGTCCGGTGGTGATTTTTTTCGGCACCCTCTTTATCCTGGCCCTGATGCTGCTGCCCCACCTGGGCAGCGAGTTCATGCCCCAGGCCGATGAAGGCCAGGTCCGGGTGGGCGTCGAAATGGAAACCGGCACCCAGTTGGCGATGCTGGATCAAAAGGTGCGGGAGGTGGAACAGAAGGTTCTGGCTGCGGTGCCGGAAACCCGCAACTCGGTGGTTCGGGTGGGGGGCACCTCGTGGCGCACCGGGACGCCGGCCAACGCCGATATTCGCCTGGCTCTGGTCCCGGTTCGGGAGCGTACTCGCTCCAGCGAGGAGATCGCCAGCGACCTGCGCTCACTGCTGGGCGATATTCCCGGAGTGGAAATTCGTACCCGTACCGGCGGCCTTTTTATCCTGCGCCTGGCCGGCGGGGCCGAGGATGAGCGGCTGGCCATCGAGGTCCGGGGCTTTGATCTGGAGCAGCTGGATCAGGTGGCCGGCCGGATCCGGGATGCCATTGCCGACATCGAGGGGATCTCCGATCTGCGCTTAAGCCGGGAGGGTGGGGTGCCTCTGGAACTGCTGCGGGTCGACCGCCAGCGGGCCGCCGATCTTGGCCTGTCGGTGGCTCGCATCGCCCGCACCATTGAAATCGCCATGGCCGGATCCAATGCCGGCCAGTTCCGCGACGGCGGTCAGGAATACCGCATCTTTATGCGCCTGCAGGATGCCGAACAACTGGATTTCAACGATATCCTCAATATCACTGTGCCCAACGACCAAGGTGATTTTGTCGCCCTGGCCAATGTGGTTACGGTGGAGCGCGCGGAAGGACCGCTGACCATCGAGCGCCAGGATCAGCAGCGGGTCACCCGGGTGCAGGCCAACCTGGCCGACCGGGACATGGGGTCGGTGGTGGCCGATATCCGTCAGCGTCTGGAGACCATGCCCATTCCCCGGGGAGTTGACATTACCTTCGGCGGCGATTACGAACAACAGGAAAAGGCTTTCAATGAGATGGCCCTGGGTCTGGTTCTGGCCATACTGCTGGTCTACATGGTCATGGCCTGCCTCTACGAGTCGTTGCGCGATCCCCTGATTGTGATGTTTGCCGTGCCCATGGCCCTTATCGGAGTGGTGCTGATGCTGCTGTTCACCGGCACCACCCTCAATTCCCAGTCTTATATCGGCGGTATCATGCTGGTGGGGATCGTGGTCAACAACGCCATTTTGCTGGTGGATCAGGCTACCCGCCTGCGCCGGGATGCGGGCTGGGCGGCTCTCGAGGCGGCACGGGAAGCGGGCCGCCGCCGGCTGCGACCGATCCTGATGACCACCCTGACCACCTCCTTTGCCATGCTGCCCCTGGCCCTGGGGATGGGCGAGGGCAGCGAGCAGCAGGCCCCCATGGCCCGGGCGGTGATCGGCGGTCTGCTCAGCTCTACCTTTATCAGCCTGCTGCTGATTCCGGTGCTTTATTCTCTTTTTTACCGGCGCGGCGGGGCCGAAAAACCGGCGGCCACTTCGTAAGCCAGGTCATAGTCAATGAATAACCAAAGAGAGGTCGGGGGATGTTTACTGCAAAAGGGTGGCGGTTATCGGGTTGTGCTTTGGTGGTCTGCGCCGGCAAAACGATGAAGCGGCGGGCCTGGTTGGTGCTTCTGGCGGGACTTGCGGCCGGTTTTT
>PWOG01000131.1 GCA_003557565.1 Desulfobulbaceae bacterium | reverse complement strand
TTCAAGGCGATTTTTCCCCTCCTGCCACTGGTCATACAGGAGGCTGAAACGGCGCCGCTGTTCCAGCAGGCCGCCGGCGGCGTCAATACACTCCAGATGGTAGCGGGGATGAAGCAGCTGCTGATGATCATGCTGACTGGCTACACTGACCAGGTGTTCGACAATGCCGCCCACGGTGGCGGCGGTGGCCATGGAGCCGTTGAGGTAAAAGCGGCTCTTGCCTTTGGCGCTGATTATTCTTTTCACGATCAGCTCGCCGGGCCGGGCGGCCGGGTCGGCTTCCCCGCCCTCCTCTCCGGCCACGGGCTCGACCCCGGTGTCGCCCAGAATCCGGAGCAGATCCTCGTGGTCGGGGTCGAACTCGAAAAAGGCCTCGACCATGGCCTGTTCCGCCCCGCTCCGGACCCAGTCCGCCGAGGCCCGGCCCCCGGCCAGGAGATGAATGGCCTGCAGGATTATCGACTTGCCCGCCCCGGTTTCCCCGGTAAGCACCGCCAGCCCCTCTCCGGTGGAAAGGCGCAACTCTTCCACCAGGGCCAGATTTTTTATCCAAAGTTCCTTGAGCATTTTGCCAAAATACCGTATCTTTTTGAAATTGCAACAAAAGGTGATAAACTGTGGCGTTTTTCCGGGAGCAAAGTTATCATTGCAGGGTAACGCAACTTTTTTGCTCCGCAGGGTGTCTAAGTAAGTAGGTGCAAGCCGGCAACGCCGCAACCACGGCGACAGCCGGCGGTTGCCCAACGGGCTTCACCTGGCTTATACCATATATCGCCGACGGGCAACCCCCGATACGGGGCCGGGCCACAGTCAATTTACGTAAACGAACAGTCCGTTAAATCAATACTTTGTTGGCCCTGGCGAACGGTTACCAATTTATCGATGCCATTAAATATTATGATAAATTTTTTATTTGCGGCACCACAACGTATTCTGGTCTGGCTGTCGGTTTTCCTGATGCTGGCCGCAAGCCTCATCCAGCCCACCCCGGCTTCGGCCCTTTCGGTGCAGGAGGAGAAGGAGCTGGGCGAACATTTGCTGACCCTGGTCCGCAAGGAATTCAGCTTTGTCGATGAGCCGGATATTTCCGCCTACATCCGCGGCCTGGGCGAGGAGATCCTGGATGTCGCCGGCCGGCAGCCCTTTAATTACAACTTTTTTGTCATCAACAACCGGGAATTCAACGCCTTTGCCGCCCCCGGCGGCCTGATCGTCATTCACTCGGGCCTGATCGAGGCCACCGAAAGCGAAGACCAGCTGGTCAGCGTCATGGCCCACGAAGTGGGGCACGCCGCCAGCCGCCATTACGCTTCTCGCCTGGAGAAAAACCAGCGGGTCAACCTGGGCGCCACCGCCCTGGCCCTGGCGGGGATGATTCTGGCCGGCAGCAGCGCCCTGGGCCAGGCGGCGGTGGCCGGTTCCATGGCCGGCGGGGCCACCATGGGCCTGAAGTTCAGCCGCCAGGATGAAGAAGAAGCCGACCGCCTGGCCCTGGGCTGGATGCGGCAGATGGAGCGCGACCCCTCGGAGATGGTGGCAATGTTGCGCACCATGCGCAACATCAGCCGTTTCCGCCGGGCCCAGTTGCCGGCCTACCTGCTGACCCACCCCGAACCGGAGCGCCGTATCGCCTACATCGAAGACCGGCTTTACATGGATCGCCTGCCCACCACGATCCAACCCCGGGAAGGCGATGAGGATTTTGAGTTCGATTTTCACCGGGTACGGCAACGGGTCTTCAGCCTGACCCATTCACCCCAGGATCTGCTGCCCGCCCTCCGCCATCGCCTGCGGGATGGCGACGAAGACCCCGTCGACTTCATGGCCCGGTTCGGACTGTCCCAGGTCTATCTGGCGGAGAGGCAATACACCAAGGCCCTGGAGGAAATCCGCAAGGTCATCGCCCGTTTCCCCGACCAGCCCATTCTCCTGGCGGATATGGCCATCATTCTCTTTGAAGCCGGCCATGGCGAAGAAGCCCTGGAAAAGCTGGCACAAGGGGTGCAGCGGGATCCGGACAACCCTTATATCCTTTTTCATCGGGCCAGGATACTTCAAAAAATGGACAAACTGGATGAAGCCCTGCCCATCTATGAAAAGCTCCTGGAAAAAACCCCGGACCACAGCCGGCTGCATTATCGTTACGGCCAGGTCCGCTCCGAGCTGGGCGACCAGGCGGCGGGACATTACCACCTGGGACTTTACCACTGGTACCAGGGCAGCGTCCGCATGGCCCGGCATCATTTGAATGAAGCCATCAAACAGGACCGGGAAGATGGTGCCATCCAGCACAAGGCCCGGCAACAGCTGGACGAAATCGCCCGCATGCAGGAAAAATAAGGGCATGGTATCGGGCACCCTGCAATAATGACCACTGGCAAGCAAACAACCAAAAAAGCCGGCTTTGGCCGCACCGGCCCCGAGACCCCCCTGGCCGAGCGGATGCGGCCCGAAAGCCTGGAGGACTTCGTCGGCCAGCGGCACCTGCTGGCCGACGACAAGCTGCTGGCCGGCCTGAGCCGCCACGGCTATCTTCCTTCCATGCTGCTCTGGGGCCCACCGGGATCGGGCAAGACCACCCTGGCCCGGATCCTGGCCGGGGGCAGCGGGGCGGATTTCGTCTTTTTCTCGGCGGTGCTCTCCGGAGTCAAGGAAATCCGGGAGATCGTCGAGCGCAGCCGCCGATTGCGGGAAGAAAGCGGCCGGGGCAGCGTGCTGTTCGTCGACGAAATCCACCGCTTCAACAAAAGCCAGCAGGACGCCTTCCTTCCCCATGTCGAGGCGGGCCTGATCACGCTGATCGGGGCCACCACCGAAAATCCTTCCTTCCACGTCATCGCCCCACTGCTTTCCCGCTGCCGGGTCATCGTTCTCTATCCCTTGAACGCCGATGATCTGCGAGTCATCCTGGACAGGACCCTGGTTGACACCGAGCGCGGGCTGGGGGAGCTCACCCTTGGCATCAGCGACCAGGCCGCCAACCACCTGATCAACATCGCCGACGGCGATGCCCGG
>PWOG01000090.1 GCA_003557565.1 Desulfobulbaceae bacterium | reverse complement strand
GACAGCGACAGCACCAACTCTCCGGCATTGGGCCTGGCGCTATCCAACACTGCCTGGACGGGCAGCTCCTGTGATCATGGCACCCTTCATGCAGCAAAAAGGCCGCTGACAGAACACATTGTAGAAGTTGAGTTCTTGTATATATTGGACGACGGCAGCGAAGTGCTGAACCCAACCTCGGGTCAGCTTGACGACATCCGCAAAGTTACCGTCTCCATGCTGGCGCGGGCCGCCAACCAGGACACCGGTTACACCCACAGCGAGGAATACACCACCGCCTCGGGCGCGGTCTGGGGCCCATATGACGACGGTTTCCGGCGGCGGATGCAAACCCAGACCATCAAGTTCCGCAACCTGGGGTTGGAATAATGTGCAAGGCGCAACCACAAGGCGGGTTCACCCTCATCGAAGTGCTGATCGCCATCACCCTGCTGGCGGTGGGAATTCTGGCCGCAGCCTCCATGCAGATCACCGCCCTGGGGGGTAACCACCTGGCCAACCGGACCACCACCGCCACCGCCCTGGCCAGCTCCATCGTCGAGGAGTTGATGGAGCTGGATTATGACCATGAATGGCTGGCAGACACCACCGACGGCACCTTGGATCTGAACGATCCTGACGCCGTAGAGGCTGCCCTGAACAATGACGATTTCGACATTGCAACTGAAGAATTCATCAATGCCCACGACCCCGACGAAGTCCAGGTGCCGAACTTTACCATTTTCTGGAACGTGGTGGACCACTACCCCTATGACAACGGCTTAGCCGACGAACCCGTGGTCAAGACCATCCGGGTCACCGTCCGCCGGGATGACCGCGGCGTGCAGCGGGATCTTTCCCTGGACTTCATCAGATCGGAATACCTGTAGCCATGAACACACCAGCTTGTAAACAGCCGCCCAGCCCGCCGGAGATCGCGCCGCAACCCGGCCCTCCCGGTGCCTCCCTTCGCCCCCGCCGGCTCCCCGGCACCTTCCGGAGCAGCGGTCAAGGCGGCAACCGAGGCGGGCGCGGTGACGGCCATCAAGGCGGTTTCGTGCTGGTGGGCACCCTGCTGATCATGCTGCTGCTGGTGCTGATCGGGATCTCCGCCACCACCTCGGCCAACCTGGAGTTGCAGATGGCCAGGGCGGATCGCTCCCACACCGAAACCTTTTTCAACGCCGAAGGCGGCCTGGAAGTGGCCACCTTCCTGCTGGAGGAAAATATTATCTGCGCCGGGTTCGACGAAGAAGTTGTCGGCGAGGATCTGCAGATTGGCCCCATAACCGTTTCTAACGATTCTTTGAACTTCTGGGCTGAAAACCCGCCGAACTTTCCCAATGATGTGCTGGACTTCCTGAACGACCCCGATACCAAGGCCGACATTATCATGGCCGATTTTCCCTGGCACAACGGCGGCCCCGATAACCAGACCAGTATCCGGCTGGGCGGTAGCTCCCAGGAGGTGTTTGGCGGCGCCATGCAGATGGCGGCGGGTTACGTCGGGGTGGGCAAGGCGGCGGCCGCCAGCGGCACCTCATTGATCTACACCATGTATGTCCAGCACCAGGGCCCCCAGAACACCAACCGGCTTCATCAGATAGAATGGCACACCACCGGCCTGCACGAAGGTCAATGCACGGTGAATAATTAGCAAGGCTGCCGGCCCCTGCATCAACCACTATGTAAGTAGAAGCAGAAAGGAGACCAGGATGAAACCCAGGAACCGGACCAACAGCGCGGCCCTCACCATCCTTTTGCTGGCCCTGCTCGGCCTGCTGCTGCCCGTCCAAGCGGCGGCGGATTATTGCCACAGCGACGACCCCGACAAGATCCCCCCCTTCCTGGCCCCGGGCGTGGACCCCAACCTGCTGCTGGTCCTCGACAATTCCGCCAGCATGTATGATCTGGCCTACCTGGAAGACGCCCAATACTGCTTTGATGACAAATTCGACGCAGGCACCAGTCACGCCGGTTATTTCGATCCGGATACCTGGTATGTGTATGAAAACAACCAATTTGTGGCCACCGACGGTAACGTCTGCAACAACCATACCCACCAAAAATCCGTCGACGGCACGAACAACACGGCTCAAATCTGCCTCAACGTTGACAACGTTGACAGCGATGATCCCCAGCAACTCAACACTTTCGCCGCCCGGGGCACCTTTCTCAACTGGGTGGCCGCTTCCAAGCTGGATATCGAGAAAGGTATTTTAACCGGCGGCAAGTACGAAAACGGGCAGCTGCTGATGGAGTCCCGGGGGTGCCTGGAACGGCGGTTCATCAAGCAGGTCCAGTTGGACAGCCTTCATTTTCTCACTTTAGCCGTGCGCCCGCCCACCGACGAGGAAAAGGGTAACAACACCGACGATTTGACCACCCGCATTGAGATTTTCCCCCTTACCGACGGGGGTTATAACCACGAGTCCTGTGAAAAAGCGGTCGAAGCAATGAGCGACGAAGACCCCAGCCTGGGCGAAATCAAAGGTTACATCGACGCTTGCATGGGCTACGACGCGGGCGGCGGCAACGACCCCGATACTGCCGCCCGCGCCGCCTTCAATCATTCGATCCAGGACTGCTGGTATCTGTCAAAGCATAAAGAATGGCCGCCGGGAGCCGGTTCGGTAACAAGAATGAAAAATGAATGTGAAACGATTTACGAAGCCGATGTGCTCCCCTGGGAGATTGGCCCATCCCACAGCGGCTATGTCTGTTTCGGCGACCACCGTTGGCCAGAGGAAACTACTTTGGCTGTCCGCGGTTATGTCGGGCGCTGCTGGGAGACCGGTTACGGCGAGGGGAGTGAGTTGGAATGCGTGGACCGCGTATGTACCGACGAACCGCAGGGAGCCGGAAATCCCAGATGCATCGACGGATACGTTTACCAGTGTGACGGCAACTACAACCCTAACCAAGATAGATGCGGTGGCAGCCCGGGCGAATGGATTAGAATGCAGGACTGTATCACGACTGGCGAATTCGATGACGAGTT
>PWOG01000020.1 GCA_003557565.1 Desulfobulbaceae bacterium | reverse complement strand
CCGGGGCCAGCAGCGCCGGCAGCGACCCCGATGGCGGCGCCGCGGGCACCGGCCGGCTCGAGATCAGCGGCCTGGACATTGCCGCCTACCAAACTCTGACCATTGAGTTCGAGGCCACTTTGGTGCCGGTGATCACCAGCGGCACCGTGGTGCTCAACCAGGCCGAGCTGGTGCTGGGCGGCACGGTCTTCGGTCTTACCGACGATCCCGCCGCCGACGGCGAGGAGGCTCCCACCGAGACCCTGATCAGCTCGGAGCCGGTCTTCGAGGTCTGGAAAAGTTCCGAGTCGCTGGACGACAACCCCGAAGTGGTGCTGCCCGGAGATACCCTGCGTTATACCATCACGGTCAAAAATATCGGCGGCGAGGATGCCGAAGATGTGGAGCTGCGGGACCATGTCCCCGCCAACACCACCTATGTGGCGAACAGCACCCACCTCAACGGCGAGCTGGTGGGGGATCATGAAGAGGGGGTGTCGCCGCTGCAGGAAGGCATGCCGATCCATACCCCGGAGGACCCCACCCCGGGCCTGATGCCCGCCGATGCCGGCGATACCGCCGGCAAGGTGGCGACCATCACCTTTGAGGTTGTCGTTCACTCCGATGTAATTGACGGCACCATCATCTCCAACCAGGGTTTTGTGGGCGGCTCCGGCCTGGGCAGCGGCCCCGTGGACGAGCGCCCCTCCGGAGATCCGGCCACGCCGCCGCCCGATGATCCCACCCTGGACGTGGTGGGCGAACTGCCCCTGATCCGTGCCCATAAAACGGTGGCGATCGTGGAAGATTACGGTTCTCCCGGAATCGTCGATCCGGGCGATGTGCTCCGCTACACCATCCGGATCGACAATTTCGCCAGCATAACGGCCACCGACGTGGAGTTTACCGACCAGACCCCCGAGCACACCACCTACGTGCCCGACTCGGTAACCCTGAACGGGCAGCCGGTGGGCCGCCCTGATGGCGGGGTATCGCCGCTCATCCAGGGAATAACCATCCAGTCGGAGGATCAGCAAGAGGGCAGCGGTATTCTTCCCGGGAGAAGTTATGCCACTGTCACCTTCGATGTCCGGGTGGATGATGGTGTGGAGCCGGGCACCATCATCAGCAACCAGGGATATGTGGCCAGCGGCGAGCTGGCCACCGAACCCACCGACGCCGACGGCAATCCGGCCACCGGCCACCTGCCCACCGAGGTGGTGGTGGGTGAGGTGCAGCATTTGCAGATCACCAAGAACGTCCTGGTGGTCGGCGGCGGTTCCGCCGAAGCCGGCGGGGTGCTGGAATACGTGGTCAGGGTTAACAATCCCGGCAGCCTGCCGGCCACCGAGGTAATGATCACCGACGATCTGGGCCCCCCCCTGGCGGATCTGGTCAGCTATGTGGAGGGTTCGGCCACCCTTAACGGCTCTTCGGTCGGCATCTCCTTTGACGGTTCGGTGCTGGTGGCCGAATACGCCGACGTTCATGGTCAGCTGCCGGTCGACGGCACTGCGGAGCTGCGTTTCCGGGTCCGGATCGATGAAACCCTGGATATCGGCACCCGCATCGACAACACCGCCGAGGTGAGCTGGAACGATCCGGCCCAGACCGATGCCGCCCACGTGTTCATTGATGTGGGAGGTGATCCCGGCCAGGTGAACTTAAGCGGCCGGGTCTGGTACGACGTCAATTTCAACAAGGCTTACGAAGATGGCGAACATCCCCTTGCCGACTGGACCGTGGAGATCCATCGCGGCGGCCAGCGCCTGGGAATGACCACAACCCAAGCCGACGGCATTTACCGCTTCAGCGGTCTCAACCCCAACGATGAAAGCGGCGACGCCTATGAGTTGCGCTTTATCGCCGCCGGCACCGGCCCGGATGCACCGCGGCTGGGCTGGGCGGACTCTCCGTTTGTCGACGGGATGCACAAAATTTCGGAGATCATCGCCGGCGGTGGCAGCAATCTGTTAAATCTCCACCTGCCCGTCAATCCCAACGGGGTGGTTTACGACTCGGTCCATCGTACTCCCGTCTCCGGGGTGACCCTGGTTATGGTCCGGGCCGCCACCGATACGGTGCTGCCGGATAACTGCTTTGATGACCCGGCTCAGCAGCACCAGGTCACCGGCAGCGACGGCTTCTACCGATTCGATCTGAACTTCAGCGATCCCTCCTGCCCGTCTGGAGATGATTACCTGATCCGGGTGGCCGATTTGCCCGCAGACTACTCGGTGGCTCCTTCCATGGTGATCCCGCCGCAGACCGATGAAGAAACCCCGGCGTTCTCCGTGCCCGACTGCGCCGGCGGCCCCGATGACGCGGTGCCCGCCACCACCGAGTACTGCGAAGCCCAGCCCTGGGAATATGCCCCTTCCACGGCGGTGGAGCCGCGTTCCCCGGCGACCAGTTACTATCTGCACCTGACCCTGGACAACGGTTATGTGCCTGGCGACAGTCAGCTGTTTCACAACCATATTCCCGTGGATCCCGAGCTCGACGGTGTTGTTGCCATCACCAAGACCGCCTCACTGCTCAACGTGTCCAAGGGCCAACTGGTGCCCTATACCATCACCGTGAGCAACATCCTGGGGGTTCCGCTTTATCACCTGGGCATTATTGATCGGATTCCAGCCGGCTTTAAATATGTCGAGGGCTCCGCCCGTCTGGACGGCGAACCCCTTGAGCCCGGGGTCGAGGGCCTGGAGCTGTTCTGGGACGAGCTGGCCCTGATGCCCAACGAGAAACATGAACTCAAGCTGCTGCTGGTGGTGGGGGCGGGCGTGTCCGAGGGCGAATACGTCAATCGCGCCCTGGCGGTGGACACCGCCACCGGCGAGTATCTTTCCGGCGAAGCCACGGCGACGGTCAGGGTGGTTCCCGACCCCACTTTTGACTGCACCGATATCGTGGGCAAGGTCTTTGACGACCGCAATATGAGTGGTCGGCAGGATCCCGGCGAAAAAGGGCTGGCCGGAGTACGGGTGGTGACGGCCCGGGGGCTGGTGGCCACCACCGACGAGCACGGGCGGTTCCATATCACCTGCGCGGCGGTGCCCGACCAGGATCGCGGCAGCAATTTTATCCTCAAGGTGGATGATCGCACTCTGCCCACCGGTTATCGCCTGACCACCGAAAACCCCAGGGTGCAGCGCGCCACCCGGGGCAAGATGATGCGTTTTAATTTCGGCGCCACCATCCACCGGGTGGTGGGGCTGGAGATCGCCGATGGCGTGTTTGAGCCGGAAACCACCGAAATGCGGCCCCAGTGGGAGTCGAGGATCGATCTGCTGATCGAGCAGCTGGAGAAGGAGCCCTCGGTCCTGCGGTTGTCTTACCTGGCGGATACCGAAAGCCGGCGGCTGGTGCAGTCTCGCCTGGATGCGCTCAAGCGGGAGATTACCAGTCAATGGCAGGAGTCGGCGGGTGATTACCGGCTGACCATTGAAACCGAAGTGTTCTGGCGGCGCGGCGGGCCTCCGGAGCAGAGTTCGGGATGGCTTCCGTTCAGGTGGTGAGAAAAGATTCCATGAAAGATTTCATCACATACCAGGGTCGTGAAATAGCCAGCCGCCGACAGGCCGGATGCGGCAACCCCACGGAGCAGGGTTCGGGATCGCCGGAAGCGGGGCATGATTATCAACCAACCTGGTGCCTGACCTCAATCGGGTGCCCGACCACAAGAAAGTTAATGCCGGCACGTATTTTTGCCATAATGATTGCGGTTTTCGTCTCCCTGGCCGGGGCAGGAGAGGTCCGGGCCGTCTTCGGCGCGCCGGAGCCATTCGGCGCCGTGGACGAGGAGACCTCCGCCGATGCAGAATCGGGGGCCGGGGTGCGGACCACCAGCACCCGTGGCGAGGCGGTGGAGCACCACCTGTCCACCGACCAGTCCTTCACGCCCTGGTTCCATGATGCCGGTCTCTTCGACGAGGAGGGCGATAGGATAGAAATCCGCCAGGTAACCGAGCAGGATGTGGAAACCATTAAGCTCGACGATGTGGTTCCCCCCATCCATTTCCGGCTGGGTGAGGCGGATATTCCCGAAGATTATGTCGAACTGTTAAGGGAAGTTCTGGATGGCATGCGCGACCGGAAAAACGTTCGGCTGCACTTTATCGGCCATACCGACGATCTGCCCTTGAGCCTGGCTCTGGCCCAGCAGTATGGCGACAATACCGGCCTGTCCCGGGAGCGGGCCGGCAATACCGCCGAATACTTCCAGCAGGCCCTAAGCCTGCCGCCGGAGGCCATTTCCTACGAAGGCGTCGGCGAAAGCGAGCCGGTTGCCAGCAATGCCACCGAGGATGGACGTTACCGCAACCGCCGGGTGGAAGTGCAGGTCTGGTATGACGAGATCACCGAAAGGCAGGTGGAGAAGGAAGTGGTGGTTCCCCGGGAATCAACCCGGATCAAGGTCTGCTGGACCGAGACCGTGTGCAAGCTGCGCTACCGGGAGGGGCATGCCCATCGCGCCAGTGTCAGGAACCTGGTCACCCCGCTCCATTACGACGATGTGGCGGCGGAGGTCAGCGACGAGTTCCGGCGTCAGATTCGCCAGGCCCTGACCAACCTGCGGGAGAGGCAGAACAAGCGGAATGTGGTGGTCAAGTTCATTGCCTATTCCGATAATGCGCCGCTGGTCGGTCGTGACCGGCGGATTTACGGCAATCACCAGGGCCTTTCCGGGGCGGTGGCCCGCCGGGTTGCCATGAGCGTCCAGGAAAGCCTGGGGCTGCCCACCGAGGCCGTGGAAAGCGAGGGCAGGGGGGCAACCCAGCCCGTCGCCCCCAATGACACCGCCCAGGGTCGGGCCATGAATCGGCGCATCGAAGTGGAATTCTGGCATGATGATCCCCTCCAGGATCTGCCCGACGAACCGCAGATCTGTCCCGACGCCACCGGGGCCGAGACGGTGACCCGGGTTTACGATTCCCCCTCCGGTCCCATTGATCCCATCCTCTTCCACAATGGTCAGCCGGTTCTGCCGTCGGGCTACACCGACCATCTGGACCGGATCATGGCGGAGATCGACGACAGGGCCAATGTCCGGCTGCGCCTGATCGGCTACACCGGCAACCAGCGGCTGGATCGCCGCACCGCCGCGATTTACGGGGATGATATCGGCCTGTCCACGTCGCGGGCCTATCGGGCCACGCATGCGGTCAGCGAGCGCATGGAATTGGCGCCGCACCAGGCGGAGTTCGAAGGCCGTGGCTATATCCAGTCCGATGACGTGATCAACACCGGTTTCATCGAGTCCGATATCTCGCGGGTGGAGGTGCAGGTGGTTTATGACGAACTTGCCATCCTAGATGACTACGAGGGGGTGGATATCACCCGCATAAACCGCGAGGTGGAGGTGGCCAACCCCTTTGCCCTGAATCTCATGCGGATCACCGTGGACGGTGATCCCATCGACGATCCCAGCAAGGGCATCCCCGATGTCCAACGCTGCACCGACGTGGCCCTGGAAGAAACCGATATCCGCTTCAAGTTCGACGGCCTGAAATTCGACCCGCGGCTGAATATTACCGCCTGGCCGCGGACCATCCGTTATCAGGACCGGGAAGAGACCCCCGTCGTTGAAGATCTGGTGCGTTTCCGGCTCTATACCAATTACCGTAGCTTTATCCAGCGGGCGGAAGTCAGAATTTTCGACGACGAACAGTCGGTGCGGGACACCCCCTTGGCGGTGGTGGAGATGGATGATGACGGCAGAGCCAGCTGGCAGGCCGATTTCACGACATATTCCGCTCCCGGGCGCCAGTTGAAATACCTGGTGCGGGTGTATGATGAAAAGGGGAATTTCGACGAAACTTCTACTCAGCCTCTGTGGGTGGTCGATGAGCTCGATCCTTTGGTTGAGAGGCTGGATCATGAGGAAGAACTGCTGGTTGGCTACGGCGAGAGCCGGATAGCCAACCGTAACATCCCTTTGAGCGGTGGCTCGGTGCGGGTCCATGGTACCGCGATCCCGCCCGGACACGGGGTGTGGCTGGCCGGCTATGAAGTGCCGGTGGACTCCACCGGGGGTGTTGTCGCCGAGGAAATCCTGCCGCCCGGCCATCATACCGTCGAGGTTGCGGTGCTCGACGACACCGGCGCCGGCGAGCTGTTTCTGCGCGACCTGGAGCTCAAGCAAAGCGACTGGTTCTACGTGGGGATCGCCGACATGACCATGTCGGCCAACAAAACCAGCGGTCCGGCCGAGCTGCTTTCCCCGGATGAGACACGGTACAGCGATGACTCAAGCCTCCATGGCCGGCTGGCTTTCTATACCAGCGGCAAGTTCGGCGACGGCTGGGGCTTGAGGGCCAGCGCCGATACCAGGGAAGAGCCGTTGACCGATCTTTTCTCCAATTTCATGGACAAATCACCCGAGGCTCTGTTCAGAAGGATTGACCCGGACCACCATTACCCGACCTACGGCGACGATTCCACGGTTACCGAGGAGGCGCCGACCATGGGCAAGTTCTACGCCCGGCTGACCAAAGACGACAGCTACGGGCTCTGGGGCAACTTCCGGGTCGGTTATACCGATAATCATCTGGCCCATGTGGATCGCGGGCTGTATGGCCTCAACCTCCATTACCAGAGCCCGGAAACCACCAGTTTCGGTGAAGAGCGTTTGATGATCGACGGTTTTGCCGCAGAACCGGGTACCGTGGCCGGCCGTGATGAATTCAGGGGCACCGGCGGCTCCCTTTATTACCTGCGCCGACAGGATATTCTTACCGGTTCGGAGCGGGTGCGCGTCGAGGTCCGCGACAAGGATTCGGGAATGGTACTGGGGGTCAAGAACCTGAGCCCGGTGCTGGATTACGATATCGATTATATCCAGGGCCGGCTGCTGCTGGCCGAACCCCTGGCCGGCACCGCCGACGACGATCTGCTGGTGCACAGCGATGGAATGAGCGGTCATCGAGTTCACCTGGTGGTGCGCTACGAATACACCCCGGGTTTTGAAGATCTTGATGATCTGGCCACCGGCGGCCGGGGCCATTACTGGTTCAATGATTACCTCAAGGTGGGTTTCACCGGCAGCCGGTTCGAGGAATCCGGCAACGAGAACAACCTGCGGGCGGGGGATCTGCTGCTGCGCCGTAACGCCGAGACCTGGTTGAAGCTGGAGGGCAGCCGCAGCGAGGGCGCGGGGGTGATGTCCACCACTTCCGTCGACGGCGGTTTTGCTTTCCGCGATCCTGACTCCCCCGTCGATCCCGATGATAAAGCCGATGGCTACCGGATCGACGGCAGCCTTGGTCTGCGGGATATTTTCGATGACACCGGCGGCCGCCTCACTTTCTATGTCCAACAACTTGATGCCGGTTACTCGGCTCCGGGGCTGAATACGAACCGGGACCTCAGCCAGTATGGCGGCACGGTTCAGTTGCCGGTTACCCAGCGGGTGGACATGCGGTTTAAAGGGGACAAACGAAGCGAGCGCGACGGGCTGGAGACCGCCGCCGGAGAACTCAACGTTGATTATAAGCGGGATGAGCACTGGACCGTGAGCACGGGCCTGCGCCAGGAGACCCGCAAGGACGATTCACCGGTGGTGCCCCTGACCCAGCAGGAAGGGGACCGCACGGACATGGTGGCCCAGCTGCATTACGATTCCCGGGCCCACTGGAGTGCTTACAGTTTTGTCCAGGATTCACTGAATACCACCGGTAATCGGGAGACCAACACCCGTTACGGTTCCGGCGGCACTTACCGGGTCACCGATCGCTTCCGGCTGAACGCCGAGGTCGCCGACGGCAACCTGGGCACCAGCGGCCGGCTGGGAACCAAGTATCTCTATTCCGACCGGACTGATCTCTACCTCAATTACACCATGGAAAACGAGAGGACGGACAACGGGGTGCGGGCCAGGAAAGGAGACCTGACCACCGGGTTTAGGACCCGTTACTCGGACAGCGCCAGCGTATATCTGGAGGAGCGCTACACCCACGGCGACGTGCCCACCGGCCTGACCCATTCAACCGGTGTTGACCTGGCCCCGGTTGATCGCCTGAATCTGGGGGCCAATGTGGATTACGGGACCCTCAAGGACAACCGCACCGGCGCCGAGCTCAAGCGAAAGGCCGTGGGCGCCCGGGTCGGCTACGGCTTTGCCGAAGTCAAGATGGCCAGCGCCGCAGAATACCGGGTGGATGAAACCGAGCAGCCGGACACCACCACCAACAGACGCACCACCTGGTTGCTGAGAAACAGCCTCAAGTATCAGATGAGCCCGGACTGGCGGCTGCTGGCCAAGTTCAACTACGCCCGGAGCACCAATTCCCAGGGGGATTTCTTCGACGGCACCTATACCGAAGCGGTGGCGGGATTTGCTTACCGTCCCGTTCACCATGACCGGCTGAATGCCCTCATGAAGTACACCTATTTCTACAACCTGCCGTCGGCGGACCAGGTCACCACCGAGGGCACTACGGGCGGCATCATCCAGCGCAGCCATATCGGGGCTCTGGATATGATGTATGAACTGACACGGCGGTGGGCCGTGGGTGGAAAATACGCCTACCGCCATGGTGAAGTGAGCCAGGATCGGGTGGACCGGGAATTTTTTACCAGTCGCGCCCACCTGTTCGTGCTGCGGGCGGATTACCATTTCCTCCACCGCTGGGATGCCCTGATCGAAGGACGGGTACTCGACCTGCCCGATGCCGGTGATCGCCTCGACGGTGTGGTGCTGGGTATCTACCGGCAGCTGGGCAACCATATCAAGCTGGGCGCCGGTTATAACTTCAGCGATTTTTCAGACGATCTTACCGACCTGGACTACACCCACCAGGGCCTGTTCATCAATATTGTCGGCAAAATTTAGCAAATTAGAGGTTTTGGGGAGAAGACGGTGATGAAAAAAATAAAAAAAGAAACAAGAGTGGAAACCGGCAAGCTCGTCTGCCTGAAGATGATCATGGTGGTGAGCCTGGTGCTGATGACCGGTCTCGCCGCCCAGGGGAGGGAAGTTACCCGGGAGCAGATCAAGGGTTTGGACGAGCAGATCCAGGAAATCAAGACCGACATCCTCGCCATCGCGGCTGAACTTGAACAGCTCGAAGAGAAGCTGCTGTATCCCTCGGACACCCAGGTTTCACTGTTCGTGTCCCTGGGAGGAAGCGAGGAGTTTCGCCTGGACAGCGTCGAGATCGATATCAACGGCACGACGGTGGCGACTCATATCTACACTTACCAGGAGCTTCAGGCCCTGGAAAAGGGTGGTGTGCAGCGGATCCACACCGGCAACCTCAGGGTCGGCGAGCATGAACTGGAAGTGAGTTATACCGGGCTGTCGGCGGAAGGGGCGGAGTTCAGCCGGACCAACAGTTTTAGTATCGACAAGGGAGTGGGGCCTGAAATCGTCGAAATTTCCCTGACTCCCTTTAGAGCAACCCTGCAGGGCCAGTGATAGTAATGCTCAGATTTATTGTAAGCCATCATATACGATTTATTGCCTGGTCGGCGGCGGTATCGGCGTGCCTGGTGATGGCGGGCGGCGCCATGGCGGCATCCACCACCGCCCCGAAGGCACTGCAGGATCTCTATTTCGGTGAGGCGCTGTACCATGCTTTTCAGGAGGACTGGTTCGCCGCCATCTCCCGGCTGGATACCGAGCTGGAGCAATTTCAGCGGGTTGATGAGCCCGAACTTGATACCCTCTTTGCTCATCTGGGCCAGGCCGAGTTTGCGGTGGGGGATTTCGAGCTGGCGTACCGGATGCATCGCCGGGCCGGCCGGGCCATCACCGCAGTTATCGAAGGCGATGTCGAGGAACAGGTGCGTAACGAGGCGATATATCGGCTGGCCCGGATCTATTTCCAGAAGGATCAGCCGGAAAGCGCTATGCAGGTGGTGAACCGGATCAGCGGCAGGGTGCCGGCGGAGATTGGCGACGATCTGGTTTTTCTCCGGGGCCAGATTTTTCTGGCCAACCACCGTTATGCCGAAGCCGCGGATCAGTTTCGCCGGGTTACCGGGGCCGACGGCCTGGAGGGCTTTGCCTCCTATAACCTGGGTATCGCCCTGTTGCGTGACGGCAAGGAAGAGGAAGGGTTGCGGTTTCTCGACCGGGCCGGCCAGATCAGGAGCAACCGCGAGCAAGTGCAGGCGATCAGGGACAAGGCCAATCTGGTGCTGGGCTACAAGCTGCTGGAAAACGAGCAACCGGCTGAAGCCGTGCAGGTTCTGGACCGGGTGCGCCTGGAAGGGCCGTTCTCCTCAAGGGCGTTGCTGGGTGCGGGCTGGGCGGCGGCCGCCCAGCAGCGGTATGAAAGGGCCCTGGTGCCGTGGAGCATTTTGGTCGAGCGGGAAGTCACCGACCCTGCGGTGCAGGAAGCCATGCTCGCCGCTCCTTTTGCCTACAGCAGACTGGAGGTGTACAGCCGGGCGGCGGTGATGTATGGCAATGCCCTTGAAGCTTTCGGCCGGGAGATCGACAAACTTACCAGTTCCATCAGGAGCATCCGGGAAGGCAATTTCCTCCGCGCCCTGGTGCGCGAAGAGCTGCAGCAGGACGCCAACTGGGTGGTCAGGTTGCGCGAACTGCCCGAGACTCCGGAAACCTATTACCTGCTCGAACTGCTGGCTTCCCACGATTTCCAGGAGTCACTGAAAAACTATCTTGATCTAGAGGAGCTGCGCCGAAAACTGGAGTTCTGGGAGACGGATCTGGATGCTTACGAAGAGATAATCGAGTATCGGCGGGTCTACTATGAACCGTTGCTGCCCGAGATTGACCGCCACTTCCGGGAACTTGACTCCCAAATGCGGCTGCGCCTGGAGCAGCGGGATCGGATCGAGCAACGGCTGGAGGGCATGCTGGTGGCGCCCAGGCCAGATTACCTGGCGACCTCCGAGGAGCGGCTCATCAGTGAACGGATTACCGCCCTTGAACAGGCCCTGGAAAATTCGGGCACCGCTGGTGCCGACGGTATCCGGGCCCGGATCGAGCGGCTGAAAGGCGCGATGCACTGGAAGCTCCAGACGGAATATGATCAGCGTTTGACGGTGGCCAACAAAAATCTTCAGGATCTTGATCAGCTCCTGGAGGATCTGGATGCGCAATACACCTCATTTGTGCGCACCCGGCAGGCCGCCACCCAAAGCTACGAGGGCTACGATGAGGTGATTCACCAGCAGCGGCTGCGGATCCGGGACGCCCGGCAAACGGTGCGGTTTTTGATGGCCCGGCAGGGAAACATGCTCGAAACCATGGCAGTGAACGAGCTTACAAAGCGGCGCACGAGACTTGAACAATTCCAGGTCCAGGCCCGTTTTGCCATGGCGGAAAGCTACGACCGGGCCATTGAGGCCCAGGCCGAGTCCCGGAAGAGGGGCCGGGAAAAGAGTGACGAGGAATATTGAACAGTTAATTAACCGTGGCAGATTACCAGACGTTTGCCCCGGATTTAGTTTAAAACCAAGTGGATAATTACTGCCTTTGTTATGTTGATATGTTGACTTTTTTTCGAAAAATCAAACAAATCCGGTTGATATTATGGGGCCGGAGTTTTCTGTTTCCCCTTAAGGGCGGCAGCAAGTGTGGTGCGCCCATGGTGGCGCCAAGGTTTGCCACCGTCTCGGGACAGGGAGTGCCGGAGCCAATGGTGACGAAGACGGGCCTTCTTTGCCTGGCCGTTCTTGGGCTATCTTTGTTTGTGGCTGCCTGTCAACCGGCGAGCCGGGGAACCCTGGCCGAGCTGCATGATATTCAGATCGAACTTGAGGAAGAGCGGATCGAAGGCGGACTGGAAAGGGCGATGGAGGGCTACAAGGGATTTCTGGAGGAAACCCCGGAATCCGAATTGACCCCGGAAGCCATTCGCCGCTTGGCGGACCTCAAGATTGAAAGGGATTACGGTTACATTCAGGACGACATCGAGACCCCGGTGGAGGTGCCGGCGGAAGCTGCCCCGG